>QHUV01000229.1 GCA_003222065.1 Gemmatimonadota bacterium
TCGTCCTCGCACGCTTGCCACACGGTCACTTCGTATTGCATCGGGTGTTGCGTGTCGCCACGGACAGTGTGCAGCTCAAAGGGGACGCGATGCGTCGACGTGATCTTCCCGTCGCTCCGAACGCGATCATTGGCGTCTGCGATCGCATCGAGATCGGAGGACTGGAGTACTCCGTCGACGAGCGGCCGAAGGATGCGCTTGCGCTTCTGACGTCCAGTGCGCGTGCGCGCATTCGCCGCCTCGTTTGGACTCGCGTCGAATGATGCGATTTGCACTGCCACCCGTCGCGGGAGTGCCCATCGTGCACGAAGCGGATTTCGATCTCCGCTTTCGGAGCTGGCTCGTTCATGACTGGCGAGGGAGTCGAGCAACCGAACCGGCCGTCGAAGTACGACATGTAATCGGCGATACGTCGGTCGGCGGCGCACGCCTGGTCTACGACGGCCTTCCCTGGAATCAGATTCACGTGGACGCGGAGGGCCGCACTCTCGTTCACTTCAAGGCGATCGACGCGCATTTACCAGAGCAATTACTCATCAGCGTCGAGCCGGGATTCCGCTACGAGCTTCGGCAATCATCGCTGGCGACCGAGCCCATTCCGCAGATGGCTCGGGATCTACCCCTGCTGACGCTGGCGTTGCCGGCGCGTCGCCGCGGTGCGCTGGTCCACGCCTGTGGATTCCTCGTCGATGGTCTTGGCGGTGTGCTCTGCCCGGGAATTTCCGGGGCCGGCAAGAGCACGCTCGCTCGTCTGCTCGCTGCTGAGACGTCAGTCACGATATTGAGCGACGATCGGGTAGTGCTCGTGTCCGAAGCATCTCGGCCCTTCTCGATCTGGGGAACACCGTGGCCGGGCGACGCGCTCGCGGCAAGCGAACGGGACGGCCCACTCCGTGCAATTGTCTTCATCGGGCGTGGCGAGCGGCGTCGGCTCGACCGCCTCACCCCTGGCAACGCCGCGCGGCGCTTTTACGGTGTGCTCGGCATTCCGCTATGGGACAAGATCCTCGTGCAGACCGCTCTCGATCTGGTCGACGGGGTGCTGGCCACCGTGCCTGTATACGAGGCCACGTATCCGCCCGTTGCCGGCTCGGCGAAATGGTTGATCGACACTTTGCTCAATGAGGCTGCGAATGACTGACGCGCGCATGCGCTATGTACGTTCTCAGAAGGTTGTGGTACGCCGCGTTGCGGGCGAGACCATTCTCGTCCCGTTCGGCGTGGCGAGTACTGATCTCGTGACGCGCACCGCGGAGTTCTTTGTGTTGAACGCGAGTGCCGAGCAACTCTGGGAGTCGCTTGCCACTGCGTCCGATAGGACGACCTTGGCGCGAAACTTGATGGACGCCTACGCCGTGAGCGCTGAGCGCGCGGAGGCCGATGTCGACGCCTTCGTGCACTCATTGCTAGAGATTGGCGCCATCGAGCCGTCGGAGAGCCGCGATTGACAATTACGATGGAGGAGTATCGGACCCGTATCATCGGTCGCGCGCGCGCCGAGCGCCGTCCGCTCACGTGTCTCTTCGAATTGACGCCGACGTGCAACCTGCGATGCCACTTTTGCTACGTCGCGCTCGACCCGTACAAAGGTCCGTATCTCAGCACGGCTCAAGTCTGCCACGTGCTCGACATCCTGGAGCGGGCCGGCATTCTCTGGTTGACGTTGACAGGTGGCGAGATTCTGTCGCGGCGTGACTTCCCGGAGATCTATCGCTACGCGAAGAGCAAGGGATTCCTCGTCACGTTGTTCACGAACGGGACGATGATGAATGAACGAACGGCGGCGCTGTTGCGTGAGAATCCGCCGTTCTCCGTCGAGGTGAGCATCTACGGCGCTGACGCGGCGCATTACGAGTCGACCACGGGGATACCAGGCTCATTTGCGCGCTTCGAGCGCGGTGTGCGCCTGCTCATGGACGCCGGAGTGCCGCTCCTGTTGAAGTGTCCGATCAGCACCTTCAACGAAGATCATCTCACCGAGCTTGTTGAGTACGCGCATTCTCGTGACCTGGTGCGGCGCCGGACGAGCGGCAATGTTCGTGGACGCGTTAGGCCAAGCGAGCCATTGCGTCATCGATCGCGACCCGACGTTCCCGATTCTCGAGATGGAGTGGGGGCAGATCTGGGACGCGATCGGTGAATGGGTGACGCAGCCGTTGCCGACTGACGCGCCGTGCAGTGGATGTGACTTGCGCGCGGGCTGCCACAATTGCCCGGCGCGTTCGCGGCTCGCGACGGGCAGTCCGTACCTCAAGGACACGTACCGCTGCGACATGACGCACGAGAAGTTCGGACTGCCCCCGCTCGAACATCCCGCTGATCACTACCGAGGCCGCGTGCGACAGCTCGCTGCCTGCGCCCGCTGATTCGATGTCACGCCAACTCGCAGTCACGATCGATTGCCCAGGAGGATAAACAGTGCCGGACAACACCCGCCCCACTCAACCCGGACGACGCCCGTACGAGCCGCCGACGATTACGTCGGTTCGGCTCGATCCGGTGCGAGACATGCTGTCCGGGTGCAACACAAAAGCCTCTCAATTTCAGTGCGATCCGGCGAACGAAGGCATCCCGCTGCAGACATGAAGAGAAGTGGCCTCGTCCGTTCGCTGATTCGTGGACTGGGAGACGTACTATCCGCCTTTGGAGAAGCCGACGTGTTCGTACTACGATTCGCCAGCCTAACGAGCATCAGCGCGTTGTTGCTGATGGCGGCTTGCGATAAGGATCCGACTGTCACTGTGGTCGCCTTCCAGGTCACGTGTCCGACGGGGACACTCGACGTTAATGCGCCGATCCTCCTCACCTTCAGCGCGCCCGTCAGCGCGAGCAGCGTATCGCTCGCGAGCATCGTCGTTACGGACTCGACGGGCTTGCCCGTGCCGGGTTCATTGAACATGACGAACGGCACGACGGTGCGCTTCGTTCCGAGCGCGCCACTGCCGTTCGGCGCCCGACTCCGCCTTCGTGTTCAGAACATTCTCGCGGAAGAGAACAACACACCACTTCCGCTCACTGTTTGCGTGCTCACCACGCAACCGCCGCCGTTGCAGCCGGCGTGGTTGGTGTTGCCGCAGCCGACCGGTGCATCGCTACTCGGCGCGTCGCTCGTGACGAACGACACTGGTTACGTCGCGTCGGCGCTCGTGCCGATCTTCAAGGGTACGGCAGCGGGCTTCGATCCGGTCTTCAATCTACCGTACTTCTCGCAGGCGTTCGACGTGTCCTTCTCCACGACGCAGCACGGATTCGCCGCCCACTTCAACACGCGAACGTTGCGCGGCGTGATCAACGAGACGTTGAACGGCGGCCTGACATGGGACACACTGTTTTCGACCGGCACGACGATCCAGAGAGTATTTACTAATCGAATCAAGACGGCGACCGACACGCTGTTCTTGGCCGCCGGCGGCGGACGCTCGAACCTGGCCGTCTTCCACAAGTACACGCCGGCATCGCGGAGCTTCGTCTCGCAGCAGTTCGCGACCACGGGTGCCGTTGCCGACATCGATTTCGCCGGCGCGGACACCGTGAATGGTGTTGCCGCTACCAACGGCGCCGTTGCCGCCAACACGGTCGGCCGCGTGTTCACGAGTGGCGATGGTGGAGCGTCGTGGGCGGAGCTGGCTGGTTTCGCGGCGCCGACGCGTGTTGTGACCTACTTCGGCGCGGCGCGCCGCGCTACCGGCGACCTGTTCATTACTGGCGGGAACGGATATGCGATACGAATTCATCCGTCGGGCGCCGTCGACACGCTGGTCAAGGGTACGGTTAGCAGCCTGGATTCCACTCGTTCAGGGCGTTCGTGGCGCGCCCAACTTCGGAGAAACGTTTCCGCGCCTGAACCGCATTTCGGTCTTCGATCAGAACCACGTCTGGATCGTCGGCGACGGCGGTACCGTGCTGCAGTACCAGCCTTGAACTCGCATCACACGGATTTCGCAATCATGGGTAAGCATTCCGCTGGGGGTTCGGTCGCACCTTGGGCCGTCGCGGCGGCGCTGCTCTTTGCAGCGTTTCCTGCACTACGCGCACAAGAACCCGCGTGCAACTCGCGCTTGGGCATTCTCGGTGACCTCGTCATCCTCGACGACCAGGGATTCGCGGTCTACGGCAGCACGATCCATCTCGTCGGTCCGCCTGGCGCCGGTACCAACACCACGATCGGGCAACTCGCCTCCTTCCTCCTCGTGAATCTCGATTCGGCGAGTGCGCACCTAACGCGGTTTCCGTTCCGGAATTGCACCTACAACAATCTGTTCATTACTCTCCGGACGAACCTCATCAACGTCGACAATCCGTCGTTGGCGATTCCGGCGCAAAACGTGATCGTCACGAATCTCCCGCGCGTGCTCCCCAGCGGGGAACGCGCGAGTGTCACCGTCTCGACCATCATTCCCGAGGGCACGCGAGCCGGGCGGTACATCGGCAGCTTCGCCGTACGTGACAGCGTTGCGGGGATCTCGGCGACCAACCTTGGCGAAATCGTCGGCCAAGATCAGATCGACGTCGAAGTCATTGTCACCGAGGAACCGAGCCTTGCCGTCGTGAACGCCGACGTCGCCGCGCGACTCGATTCATTGGTCGTGCAGGGGCGGGCGGGGGAGCGAGCGACCGGGACCCTGCGCGTTGCGAACACCGGCAACGTGCCGCTGTCGAACGTTCAGATCACGGCGAGCGATCTGCGCTCAGAGAGCGCGGTGGGCATCGTCATCCCTGCGCAGAACATCACCATCTCGAGTGCCAGCTTTTCGTCACTCGCCGTAAAGGATACGCAACGCGTGAACGTGTCCGTCAACATTCCACAAGGAATTCTTGGCGGGCGCTATCGAGGAACTCTGTTGGTTCAGGGACAGGGCGCGACGCCGCAAACGATCCCGCTCGTCGTCGTCGTCACGAGTAGTCGCGGCATCGTGTTCGAGAACAATCCGGTAAAGAATGCAAATGGTGTCGCGCGCATCGCGTTCAACGGCGATCCGGGCACGAATTATCAAGTTGGAATCTTCGACATGAACGGTCTCTTGGTCTACACGACGAACGGGACCGTTTTCGCCGGCCTCACGCCGGCGGGACAGCCTGGCACCACCCAGGCCCCGGCGGCGGGTGCGGACTTCGCCGTGAACGTCACCTGGCCGCTGAGCAACCTCCGCGGAGAAGGGGCAGCAAGCGGGACATATCTCGTGGTCGTCGAATCAACCGTCAACGGCCAACGGCAGCTCGCCCGCGACAAGCTCATCGTCATCCGGTAAGAGGACGTCGTCGAATGCTACGCGCACGATATTTCGCACTGCTGCTCGCCCTCCCGGCTGACGCCGCGCTGGCTCAAACGGCGACGACGGGTCAGAAGCCGGTCAACTTCCCTGGGGGAGACCGCGACAACGGCATTCACGCCGCGACGCTCCTCGAGATGGGGATCTCGCCGCGCGCTGTTGCCCTCGGTGAAGCGATGGGCGCCGTGGAAGGGGACCCGTCATCGATGTGGTACAACGCGGCTGGCCTCGCGCGCATCAAGACCAATTCGTTCCTGGTCACAGCGCGCCAAGGATTTGCCGATACGCAACTCGGCGGCGCCACGGTGACCTTCCCGACCGACATCGGCACGTTTGCCATTGCCGGCCGCGCTGTCAATGAGGGCACGATCGAACAGTCGACGAACTACGCGTTGGGTCCGCGCTGTCGCGCATTTCAGCTCGGCCTCGAGGGCGGCGGCGCGTTACAGCTCGCGCAACACCTGATGATTGGCGGCAGCCTCTTCTACTCGCAGCAATCGCTGTGCAACCAATCGGCGGCCAGCATTGGGGTGAACGCCGGCGCGTTGCTTCCCGAATTCTTCTGGAGCCGCCTAACGCTTGGCGGCGGCGTGCGAAATTGGGGCACGCCGACAACCTTCGACTCTCTCAGCGCGCGCCCGCCGTTGACTGGCTACGTCGCCGCGGCCGTCGATCTGCTCCGCCACACGAATTTGATGCAGACGCCGGTCCTCTTCCGCGGACAGCCCATCGTCGCCGACGCGAAGCTCGTTGGACAGCTGAACGTTCCTTACCACAATGAGATCTATCCCGCCGCCGGTATCGAGGCGACGATGAATGGTGTCGTCATCGGACGGGTCGGCTACCAGTTCGGCGAGGACAACCGTCGTGGCCTCTCGCTTGGTGCGGGCATCAACGTCGGTCAGTTCCGGCTCGAGTATGCGTTCCGCGACCGCAAGAATGCCGGTGCGTCGTTCTTCAGCTACGATCCGATCGGCGACGAGCACCACGTCAGCGCGACATTGTTCTTCGGTGGCCCGCAGACGAACCAGCCGGTCGTGCCGGTGATCATCAATCAGCCGATCGACACGGCGGCGATCAACGCCGCGGTACGCCAGGCAGTACAACGCGAGCTCGCAAGTCTTCGTCCGCTACTCGACAGTCTGCGCAACGCGCGAGTCGAGGTGCAGCGCGTCGACACAAACGCGCTGATCTCTCGGTACGTCGTGCCGATCCATTTCGATTTCGGTTCCGCCGTAGTGCGGGATCTGGATCTTGCGATTCTTGGGCAAGTCGCCGAGGTGATTCGACGGGCCTATCCGAATGCACTCGTGACGATCGAAGGCTTCGCGGATCCCGCCGGATCCCGCGATTACAACATGCGCCTGTCCCGTCGACGCGCGGAAGCGGTGAAAGCCGTGATGGTCTCGCGATTCAACTTGCCGGCGGCGCAGTTCCGCACGATCGGCTACGGCGAACAGTTCGAGCGGCAAGTGTCGCCGGGCGCGCGCCGCGAGGATCCCGGTGCCGAGGAGAATCGACGCGTCACCTTCACCATCGACGCGACGCGGCACTTCTGATCGCGGGCGGGTGAGGGGTGGATGCGGGACGAGACGTTACGCGGCTCGTCCCGTATCGTAATTGTGACGTGCGCAGTGAGCGTTTGCGGCGCTCAGACGCGCCCGGTTAAGATACGCTCTCGAACAACCTGAAGATCATCCGGAGCAACCGTGCAGATATCGGTCATTGGAACTGGGTATGTGGGCCTCGTCGTCGGGGCATGTTTGGCCGAAACAGGAAACACTGTGTGGTGCGCGGACGTCGATCAGAAGAAGATCGACGGATTGAAGCAGAACGTGATTCCTATTTACGAGCCGGGACTCGATGCGCTCGTCGAGCGGAACCAAAAGGCCGGCCGCCTCAACTTCACCACCGACGTCGCCGATTCGATCCGTCGTAGCGAGGTGGTCTTTATCGCCGTCGGGACGCCGCCTGACGAAGATGGCTCAGCGGATCTGCGGCACGTGCTGGATGTCGCCGATACGATCGGGCGCAGCATGAAACGGGAGATGGTCATCGTAACCAAGTCGACGGTCCCCGTCGGCACCGCCGCCAAGGTCGCGGACTGCGTCGGCAAGTCGGCCCAGTACTCGTTCCACATGTGCAGCAACCCGGAGTTCCTCAAGGAGGGTGCTGCCGTCGACGACTTCATGTATCCCGATCGTGTCGTCCTCGGTGTCGACAGCGATCATGCGCGGAGCGTGATGGCCGAGTTGTACGCTCCATTCGTGCGCACCGGCAAGCCGATCATCTTCATGGACATTGCGTCCGCGGAGATGACGAAGTACGCGGCGAATGCGATGTTGGCGACGCGAATCTCCTTCATGAACGAGGTGGCGAACCTGTGCGAGCGCGTCGGCGCCAACGTCGACCTCGTGCGAAAGGGCATTGGCAGCGACTCGCGCATCGGCCCGGCGTTTCTGTTTCCCGGACCCGGCTACGGTGGATCGTGCTTCCCGAAAGATGTAAAGGCCCTCGTTAGAACCGCGCGTGAGAGCGGAGCATGTCTACGCGTGTTGGAGTCGGTCGAGGCGGTCAATGACGATCAGAAGCACCGTCTTTTCCAGAAGCTGCAACAGGCAATAGGGCCTGAGCTTCGTGGGACAAAGGTTGCCGTGTGGGGATTGGCATTCAAGCCGAACACGGACGACATGCGCGAAGCGCCGGCGATCACGCTCATCGAGGATCTGCTTCAAGCGGGATCGCAAGTCGCGGCGCACGATCCGGTGGCGATGCCGGAGGCCAAGCGACGCCTCGGCAACCGTGTGTCATTCGCCGATACGAACTATGACGCATTGAGCGGAGCGGACGCCCTGGCCATCGTCACCGACTGGAACGAATACCGGCATCCCGATTTCGGCCGCATCAAGAGCTCGTTACGCCGGCCGGTGATCGTCGACGGGCGCAATCTCTATGCGACGACGAAAATGGCCGAGCTCGGGTTTAAATATCACTCAATTGGCCGCGGCGGTACGATATGAGAGTTCTCATAACGGGAGCGGCCGGTTTCCTCGGTTCCCACCTTTGCGATCGCTTCCTGGGCGAGGGGCACACCGTTGTTGGCCTCGACAATTTCGTCACGGGAAGCCCGGACAATGTCGCTCACCTCGTCGGCAACGACCGCTTTCAGTTCGTTCGCCACAACATCTCCGAGTACACGTATGTCGCCGGTCCGCTGCAGGGCGTCCTTCACTTTGCCTCGCCGGCGAGTCCGATTGATTATCTCGAGCTTCCCATCCAGACGCTCAAGGTGGGCTCACTCGGCACGCACAACGCGCTCGGCATCGCCCGCGCCCACGGGGCCCGATTCCTCCTCGCCAGCACGAGCGAAGTCTACGGCGACCCGCTCGAACACCCGCAAACCGAGAGCTACTGGGGCAACGTCAACCCCATCGGGATCGCAGACGCGCAGCTTTTGTTACGTCGAAGACGAAGTCGATGGGATTTACCGTTTGTTCATGAACGGCGACGCTCAGCCGACGAATGTGGGTAATCCGATCGAATTCACGGTCCGGCAACTGGCAGAGATGGTTATCGAGCTCACCCGCACCACCTCGAGGATCATCACCGAGCCGCTCCCCCAGGATGATCCGAAGGTTCGAAAACCGGACATCACACGCGCCCGCACGATGCTTGGGTGGGACCCGAAAATCGCTTTGCGCGACGGCCTTGCCCGTACGATCGAATATTTCCGTGGCCTGGTCGGCAGTGACCGCATGGCGCCTCGAGCGCCGTTGGCGGCGCGGAGCCCGGTTGGAAGCGTCGCCTAATTTGCTCTCGCTCGCCAAGGAGCGCTTCGCCGTGCGTGACTACCACGGCGCGGCGCTCCTTCTCACTTCGGTGACGGAAGAAGGTCCCGCCTTCGCCGACGCCTTCAACCTCCTTGGCCTATCGCTCGCCATGGTTGACCGCGCCGACGACGCGGTCGCCGCATTCGATCAAGCGCTCCGGGTCAACCCGCGCTACGTGGAGGCGTACCTGAATCGCGCCGTCGTGCTGAATCACCTCGGTCGGGAGGATGAGGCACGAGTCTCGATGACGCGAGCAGCCGAGCTTGGAGCACCCGATGAGAGCGGCTATCCGGCAGTCGTTGCCAACAAGCTCGCCAACGCCCATTTGTCTCTGGGCCACGACTATCGTGCGGCGGGCGCCCTCGAGCTCGCGATCGCCCAGTACCGGCGCGCCCTCGAGTTGAGGCCTCAATTCAACGACATCAGGCTCGCCCTCGGCCGCGCGCTGGTCGAGCACGGAAGACACGGGGAGGCAGTCGCCGTGCTCGATGAAGTCCTCCGAGTACGACCTTCATGGCTGGACGCCATGCTACTCCGAGGGTTGGCCGCTTATCTTCAGGGCGATCTTGATGCAGCGGGCACGATCTGGAATGACGCCTCCATGCGCCACCCGGAGGAGCCGCGGCTGGAGATCTATCGAAGCATGCTCGAGCGGCGCCGCCAGGAAATGAGCGACGCGTGAGCGCAACCCAAGCCACTCCCCCGGGTAGCACCTGCCATATGGTCGAACGACTTTGGAGATGCCTGGCGGCAGGATTGTTCCTGATCATTGCCGCCGCCTGTCATCCCGACTTCTCGCTAAATAAGTACAAGAAGCACGAAGAGCTCTTTCGAGCGGGCCTCAAGGAGTTCGATCGGCATAAGTGGGACAATGCGATTGCGGCCTTCGAGAAGCTGACGCTCGAGCTTCCCGCGCGCGACTCGCTATTGCCGCGCTCCTACTGGTATCTCGCCACGGCGCACGAACGGCAGGGCGAGCATCTTCTTGCCGCGCAGAGCTACTCGAAGCTCGTCGAGAGCTTTCCGGACGACAGCTTGTCGGATGACGCAGCACTCGAAGCCGCCCGTAGCTACTGGAAGATGTGGCGTAAGCCAACACTCGATCCGACGTACGGCGAGACCTCGTTGGCAACTTATAACACCCTCCTCGGCCTCTATCCCACGTCGCCGCTCCTTCCGCAAGCGCAAAAGGAGCTGTCAGAGCTCGAGAATTGGTTCGCGATCAAGAACTACGACGCCGGGATGTTCTACGTGAGGCGAGGTGCCTACGACTCGGCCATTCTCTACTTCAAGGACGTTCTGTCGCGGTGGCCCAACTCGCCTACCGCACGGCAGACCGCGCTGAGCCTCGTGCAGGCGTACAAGGCCATTCGGTACCGCGAAGATGCTTCGGACCTTTGCACGCAGCTGCGGAAGAAATATGTAAGCGACGCCGGCGTGAGGATCGCCTGCAACGGGATTCCGGACGCTCCGGCGCCGCCAGCGACCTCCGCCGTCCCTTGAGCCGTGCGGCTCGGGATTCTTGGCGGGACTTTCGATCCACCACATATCGGCCATCTACTCGCGGCTGTCGACGCCTATGAGGCGCTCGCCCTCGACCGGCTGTTCTTCGTGCCGGCGAACACTCAGCCGCTGAAGGCGGGTCTGGCCGCAGCTTCGGCACATCAGCGCCTGGCGATGGTAAAACTTCTCATCGGCGGCGATGACCGATTCGCCGCTGATGCGGTCGAAATCGAGCGAGCCGGTTTATCTTACACGGTCGACACACTGAATACGTTTGCCCAACGGTTCCCTAATGCCGAGCGCTTCTTCCTCGTCGGTGAGGACGCAATGACGGCCTTCGGGGAATGGCGTGCGCCGGAGCAAATAGTGAAGCTCGCCCGACTAGCGATCCTGCGGAGGCCGGGCGCGACCGTCGGCCCCGATGTCATGGCGCCAGAGGGAACGATCGCTCTGGCTACGCGTCTGGTAGACGTGTCGTCGACAGAAATACGACAGCGAGTTCGCGCGGGCCGGTCGATACGAGGGTTCGTGCCGGAGTCCGTTGCCAAATTTATCGAGACGGAGCGGCTGTACCGATAGAGGATAGCATGATCAAGGGACTTATCAGCGCGGTCATCGGGTCGCGCCACGATCGCGAGCGGCGAAAGATTCAGCCGATCGTGGACGAGATCAACGAAGAGTATGCGCGATTGCAGCTCTTATCCGAGGAGGAGCTGCGCGCGCAAACCGAGAAGCTGCGCGGCGTCATTCGAGAGCGCACGAATGAGCTCGAGACGCGCGTCGCCGATCTGCGCGAACGCAAGCGAGCCGCCGCGGATCCCGTCGAGCGAGAGAAGATCGATGCCGAGTTGAGCGGCCCGGACGGCCGTGGCGGCGTCGAGGCCGATTTGCGCCGCGAGATCGCTGAGGTACTGGACGAAATCGCGACGTTGCCGCTGTATCTCAATGCGCTATCAGGCAAGGGAGTACATCTCGTCACCGTCAACTCGTACCTGGCGCGGCGCGACTCACAGTGGATGGGTCACGTCTACAACTATCTCGGCCTGACGGTCGGCTGTATCGACGACACCGAGCCGGGCACCGAAGAGCGTCGCAACGCCTATCTCTGCGACATCACGTACGGTACGAACAACGAGTTCGGCTTCGACTACCTGCGCGACAACATGGTGCAGTCGCCAGCGCAGCGCGTTCAGCGAAGTCACATCTTCGCCATCGTCGACGAAGTGGACTCCGTGCTCATCGACGAGGCGCGCACGCCGCTGATCATCTCCGGGCCCGTCGGGAACGACAACGACCCGATGTACTTCCAATACAACTCCGGCGTCGAACGGCTCGTTAGGCGGCAGACGGAGCTCGTGAACTCCCTCGTTGGCGAAGCGGAGCGCGATCTCGAGAAGGGAGACACTGAGCTTGGCGGGTTGAAGCTTTACAAGGCCCAACTCGGAAGTCCGAAAAACCGGCGGCTGTTCAAGCTCTTGCAGGAGCCGGGCAACAAGACGCTCGTGCAAAAGAAAGAGCTCGAGCACATCGCTGATCGGCGCCTCCCAGCCAGCAAGCAGCAGTACCGCGAGTTGGAGGACGATCTGCTCTTCGTGCTCGACGAGAAGGGGCACCAGGTGCACCTCACCGATCGCGGCGTCGACTTCATGTCACCCGGCGACCACGAATCGTTCATCCTTCCCGACATCTCCGTCGAGATTCACCACATCGATCACGACGCAACGCTCAGTCCCGAGGAACGGATCGAGCAGCGCCGGAAGCTCGAATGGGAATACGCCCAGAAGAGTGAGCGCTTACACATTGTGCACCAGCTGTTGCGCGCGCACGCGCTCTATGACCGTGACGTGAACTACGTCGTCCAGGAAGGCGAAGTGCTCATCGTCGACGAGTTCACGGGACGCACAATGCCGGGCCGGCGGTGGTCGGAAGGGCTGCATCAGGCGGTGGAAGCCAAGGAAGGCGTTCACGTGAAGGGTGAGACGCAGACCATGGCGACCATCACGATTCAGAACTACTTCCGGATGTACGAGAAGCTCGCCGGGATGACGGGCACTGCGGAGACGGAGGAGAACGAGTTCTTCCAGATCTACAAGCTCGAGGTCGCGGTCATTCCAACGAACAAGCCGATGATTCGCGACGATCGCCACGACTGGGTCTACAAGACGCGGCGGGAGAAATACAACGCGATTCTCGAGGAGACGCGTCGGCTGCACGCACTCGATTATCCGGTGCTGATCGGCACGACGAGCGTCGACGCGTCCGAGACGCTGGCGCGCATGTTCCAGCGCGCGGGCCTCAAGCACAATGTGCTCAACGCGAAGTACCACCAGCGCGAGGCAGAGATCGTCGCCGGGGCGGGTCAGCCAGGCGCGGTCACGATCGCGACGAACATGGCCGGCCGCGGCACCGACATCAAACTTGGTCCGGGAGTCACCGAGGCGAAGCCGTCGAAGATGAAAGACCCGGAAGGCAAGGACGTCGAGCGCATCGCGCGCCTCATGGACCGCCTCGGCGCCCAGGAAGGCGAGGTACTTACACATCCGCTCATCACACGCTCCATCGAGCAGGCGCAGAAGCGCGTCGAGCTGCAAAACTTCCAGGCACGTAAACGGCTCCTCGAGTACGACGACGTAATGAATCAACAGCGAGAGGTGATTTACTCGCTGCGCAGCTTTGCCTTGGAGGGCGGGGAAGAGCTCAAGGGTGAAGCGCAGAAGATGATCGACAAGGCGGTGACGCAGCGCGTCGAGACCGCGCTCGCCGAGTACGAGACCGCCGCCGAGTGGGACCTGCCATTCCTCGAGCAGGATCTGCTCATGCACTACCTGCTCCGCGTGCCCGAGTTCGAGAATCCTGATTCACGTCCCACGACCCTCGAGGACGCGCAGGAGGCCACGCGCAACGCGGCTCGGCAAGCATTCCGGGACAAGCTGGCCAGCCTCGATCAAACGAAAGACCCCGAGACGGGCAGAGGTTACGGCGACCGTCTCCTCTCGCTCGTTATGCTCAACGTGCTGGACGAGAAATGGAAGGACCATCTCTATGATCTCGACCAGCTGCGCAATGCCATTCATTACCGCTCGTGGGGCCAGCAAGACCCGCTCATCGAGTACAAGCGCGAAGCGTACTCGATGTTCGTCGACCTCATGAACGACATCTACAGCACGTTCACCGAGCGCTTTCTCAAGGTACAGCTCATGTTCGAGCCGCCGGTCCCGGACGCGATCGCCCAGCGCAACGGCGGCGCGGAACGCAGTGGCGATGGCGGACGGGTGAAGAAGCGGTACAACGCGCTCGGTATCCTCGAGGACGTGCCCGAGGACACCGCCGAAAGCACGAACGGCGACGGTAATGGGGCGGGCGGCAGTGTGGGCGCCGATGCGGTGCTCGACATCGGCGCCGATGAACCGCCGAAGAAGGAGGTGGCCGCGCGTCGCGATCCGGTCATCGTCGGGGCAGGGCGTACACGTTCGCTAAACTCCACTCCCGCGCCGGCGAACGTCGATTGGTCGAGTGTCGGCAGAAACGATCCTTGTCCGTGCGGCTCCGGGAAGAAGTTCAAGAAGTGTCACGGCGCGACGCTCTAACCCGCTGACTTGAATCCACTCGCCGAATCGGCGCGCGTGTCCAGTCGCCTTCCGTTGGTCGTGCGCGCGCTGAGTCTTCGTGACGTGGAACGGGAGATCGGCGCGAACGTCGTCGTCGCCGCCGATCTGCCCGATCCGCTGGTGGGCTTTCGCATGATCGGCGGCGCCTCGGCCCTCTGGATGTCGCGAGGCACCGAGTCTGTGTGGCTGGTCGCCTTCGCGAAAACTGAGATGCGAGCGCT
>QHUV01000230.1 GCA_003222065.1 Gemmatimonadota bacterium
CATTGCCCGCATACGATCACGACCGTCCACAGGAATGCTTCGACGCGCTCGAGCGCCACATCCGCCGCAATCTCGACATTGTCGCGCCCGCCGCTCGCGCGGTCGTGCCGTTGCGACCGACTGCGCCCTTCCTCCACACAGCGGTGATCGCCGATCAGCGCGCCTTTGGGCGCGCGCGATGGATCCTCGGCGTAAGGTCATCGCTAGCGGGCGTGGAGCTCGCTGCTCGCCTGCCACAGCTGGCGAAAGTGTGCTCCGCGAAGTTCACCCTCGAACTGGTGCGACGCGCCTTTCCGGGAATGCGCATCGAGCACATTCCCTTCCCGCCCGCGGCCATCGCACCGCGTTCTGATACTCAGTATTTCTCCGTGGATCGCGCTGGGCCGTGCTGGGAGACGCTCAACTCGACGCACGAGATTGGAGTCTACCTGCCCGAAGTCGAGTTGGTGATCCTTGCCGAGGAATGACGGGCTGACCCCCCAGCGCGGCGGCCTCGGTTCGAGGATCGGTTGATCCTCCCGCCCTGACCGCCCGCTCCTTATGTTAGCGCGCCGGTTCCAGCGAATCGGCTGACGCTAACCGGTGCAGCAGGGGAGTGGCTTCATGACAGGAGTGGCAACGGAACGTTCGCGCGCCCCGTCGACGGACGGATCGCGGCGCGGTCAGCTCGCGCTCTCGCTTCAAGAGCCGTTCACGACGATTGCTCGTCTGCGGGCCAACCGCCAGGTCGCCGCTGATGCGGAGTCATTTCGCGCGCGCATTAAGCAGGTGCTGGCGTCCGCTGAGCAGGAGGCCCGTCACGCTGGGTACGGCGCTGACGACGTACGCCTGGGGCTGTTCGCTGTCATCGCGTTTCTGGACGAGACCGTGTTGAACTCTGGCCAGCCGATGTTTGCTGACTGGCCCCGGCGTCCCCTGCAAGAGGAAGTGTTCGGCGTCCACATGGCCGGCGAGCTTTTCTTCCAGTACTTGCAGCAGCTGCTTGGCCGGCCTGATTCGGAAGATCTCGCCGACATCCTCGAAGTGTACGAGCTCTGTCTGCTTCTCGGGTTCAAGGGACGTTATAGCGCGTCACGCGGCGCCGAGCTGCAGATGCTTGCTGCGCAGGTCTCGGAGAAGATCGAGCGGGTGCATGGGGGGATGGGCGAGCTCGCGCCGCATTGGCGGCCGTCGCCCACGGAGATCACCCAGCCGCGCGACGTATGGGTGCCGCGGCTCGTATACGCCGCCGTTGGCGCGGCGGTGCTCGCCGTCGTGCTCTACGTCGGTTTCGCGATCTCATTGCATTCTGGCAAATCTGATCTCGCCGCCCTAACGACGCAGCTTGTACGCTGAGGTCCATCGCTCGGCGGGATTGTTGAAGCATTCGGAGTGATCATGACACGACGGACGAAGATCTGGATCATCGCCGTGGTAGTGCTGCTTCTATATGTCACGGCAGCCATCGTGGCGGGACGTTTACTCAATCTCGGCGGGACCGATCTGTGGGTCTTTCGCGGCGGCCTAACGCTGCTCGGACTCATTTCGGCGGCGCTCATCGTTTGGTTCTTCCGCGATCGCACACCCGCTGGTCCGGCGACGCCGGAGGCGCGGCTCGCCGCCGAAGTCGATCAGCTCTTTGCGGCCGCGCAGACACAGCTTTCGGCGGCCAAGCCGGGAAGCATGAAGGACGCTCGATTCGCCAAGCTGCCTGTCGTGCTGGTCCTTGGCCCACAGGGAAGCACAAAGACGACCGTGGTCGTGCGCTCAGGGCTCGAACCCGAATTGCTGGCCGGTGAGGCGACGCGCGGCGACACCGTTGCCCCGACAAAAAGCGCTAACGTGTGGTTTGGTCACGGGACGATCTTTGCCGAAGCGGGGAGCGCGGTGTTGACCGCGACGGAGAACTGGCGGCGATTTGTGCGGGCCTTGCGGCCACGAAGTCTCGTGGCGGCGCTCACCGGCAAGCCGCAAGCGCCGCGTGTCGCGGTGGCGTGCTTCGGATGCGACGAGCTTCTCAAACCGGGGAGCGGAGAAGGCATCGCCGTCGCCGCGCGAGCGTTGCGCGAGCGGCTAGGCGAAGCGGCCGGCGAGCTCGGTGTTCAGCTTCCGACGTACGTCTTGTTCACGAAGGCGGACACCATTCCCCATTTCGACGCCTTCGTGCGCAACTTCTCGGCGGACGAGGCGCGCGAGCCGTTAGGTGCGGCGATCGATCCTGACACCGGTATCGATGGCACATACGCGGAGCGCGTCACGCCGCGGCTCGAGAGGGCAATGCAAGAGATCTATCGCTCACTCGCCGCGCGCCGATTACCTCTGCTGTCGCGAGAGCATGCGGCCGAGTGGAAGCCGGCCGCGTATGAGTTCCCTCGCGAGGTCCGCAAGTTGGCGCCGCTCGTCGTCGAGTTTCTGCGGGAGATCGGGAAAGGTGCCACGATGGGACTTCCTGCCGCGATTGTTCCGCGAAGTGATCCTCGCCGACGAGGCGGCGATGCGCCTCACGCAAGGCGGCGAGCGCGTCGGATTTCTTCGGCGGGCGTCCTTGGCCGGCGCCGCCGCCGTGGCCCTCGTCCTCTCGATGGCGTTCGCGATCTCGTACCAAGGCAATCGGCGGCTCGAGCAGCAAGTCGGAGACGCGGCCCGCGGGATCGCTGCCGTCGCACCGAACAATGTCGACTTGCCTCCGGCCGACGCGTTGCGCCGCCTGGACACGCTGCGCGCCGAGATCGATACGCTGAGCGCATATGAGCACGATGGCGCGCCGCTCTCGCTGCGGTGGGGGCTCTACACCGGATCGACGATCTATCCCGAAGTGAGCCGAGTGTATTTCGCCGGCTTCAACCGATTGATGTTCGCGAATACGCGCGCGGCACTGCTCGAATCGCTGCGATCGTTGCCGGATGCGCCGCGCGCGAGCGACGATTACGGCAATAGTTATAGTTTGCTCAAGTCGTATCTGATCACGACGACGCATCCGGAAAAGAGCTCGGTTGAGTTCTTGTCGCCGATATTGATGAAGCAATGGGTCGGTGGGCGGACGCTCGACCCCGAGCGGACGCAGATCGCGCAACGTCAGTTCGAGACATACTCGCGCGAGCTCCGCTTCGGAAATCCGTTGCCGCAGCGCGCCGACACGGCGGCCGTCGCGCGCGGGCGCTCGTTCCTGCGCCAATTCGCCGGCTCCGAACGCATCTATCAGTTCATGCTCGCCGAAGCCAGCAAGGCGAGTCCCGCAATCCAGTTCAATCGCCGCTTCCCCGGTACGGCACAGTACCTCGTCGATTCGTATGAGGTGCCGGGCGCGTTCACCAAAGGCGGCTTCACGTTCATGCAGGGCGCGTTCAAGACCGTCGATCGCTTCCTTCAGGGCGAGCGCTGGGTCGTCGGCGAGGACGCGCAACAAGTGGACAAGGCGAAGCTCGTCGCCGATCTGCGAGCTCGTTATGCAAGCGACTATGTCGACAACTGGCGGCGGTTTCTGCGCTCGGCGTCCATCGCCCGCTACAGCAACGTTCGCGATGCCGCGCAGAAGCTCACGGTGTTGGGTGGTAACCAGTCACCGTTGCTGGAGTTACTCTCCATCGCGTCACGAAATACCAACGTCTCGCCTGAGATTGCCGGCGTGTTCCAGCCAGTACAGGCGGTAACGCCCCCAGCCGACACGACGAAGCTGATCGGACAGGGAAATCAACAGTACATGACGGCGTTAGGCGCTTTTCAGGTGGCGCTCGCACAAGCGGCAGCAACGAGCGGCCAGGCGGGAGCGGGCGCCGCCGGCCAAGCCCTCGGCAGCGCGGCGACGGCGAAGTCCGCGGCGGTTCAGATCGCGGCGTCGTTCACGATCGATCAACAAGGTCAGGTGCACAGCACGGTTCAAAAGCTCATGGAGGACCCGATCAGCTACGCCGAGGCGCTGCTGACGCGATTTGGCTCGGATCAGGTCAACGCGCGCGCGCGCAACTTCTGCGCGATGGCGCGGCCGGTGCTCGCCAAGTTTCCATTCAATCCGAACAGCACCGCGCAAGCGTCGATCCCGGAGGTGAGCGCGATTCTGCGTCCAGGCGCCGGCGCGCTCTGGACGATGTACAATGACGTCCTCCAGAGCGTCCTTCAAAAGCAGGGGAATCAGTACCAACAGGTCCCTGGCGACGTTAGGCTCTCGCCCGGATTCGTCGATTTCTTCAATCGCGCCGCGACGTTTTCCGATCTGCTCTACGCGAACGGCACGCAGGATCCGCATTACTCCATCACCGTGAAGCCGCAGTTGTCCGACGGCACGAGTGCCGTATCGATCATGCTCGAAGGCGAAACGGTGCGATCGTCGCGGAATGTGATGACGCAGCGCATCGATTGGCCGGCGACGAACCATGAAGCAAGGCTCTCTGCGCAATTCGGCGCGACGGAGCTAACCCTGATCGGTCCGTTCAACGGTCCATGGGCACTGTTCCAGCTCTTTTACGCCGCGGATGCATGGCTCCCGGTAGGGCAGGCGCTGCGAGCGGAATGGATGCCACGAACAGGCGCTCAGGGCGCATCCCTCGCCAATGGAGCGGCACTCAAAGTTCAAGTTGATGTCATACCCGCGAACGCGGCGGTGATTTTGAGGAAAGGCTATTTCGCTGGGGCGCAGTGTAGCGGGGAGGCGGCGAGGTAGGCGGCTCCGCGCGACCGATCGCGTACGCCACCTGAACCTCGGCACGCTTGGCGATTCCCTGCTTTACGACTTGCCGCGCGACGAAGCGACCGAAGTAGGCGCCGCTCCGGTCTACTTTGCTCGGATCCTTACCGCTGAATGCGCCGCCGCCATGCCGGCCCATACCGCCGTAGGTGTCGACGATGATCTTGCGTCCCGTGACGCCGCAGTCCGCGGAGGGACCGCCTTCGATGAATTGGCCGGTCGGATTGACGAGCACTTCGACGCTCGGATTGAACCACTCGCCTAACACTTCGGGGCACACACAACCCGAGACGTAGTCGCGGATCTCGCTTTGCGAGACGTCGCCAGTGTGCTGGGTGGAAACGAGTACAGTGGTGACGTGCACGGGCACATGGTCCTCATACAACACGGACACCTGCGTCTTGGCGTCGGGACGGAGCCAGCCCCGCTCGCCGCGCTTCCGCGCCACCGCCAAACGATGCGAGAGCTTGTGCGCGAGTTGGACGGGGAGCGGCATCAACTCCGACGTCTCGTCAGTGGCGAAACCGAACATCAGCCCTTGGTCGCCGGCTCCGCCGGTGTCGACGCCCATCGCGATGTCCGGCGATTGGCGGGAGATGAATTGCGTGATCTGCACGCCGCCGGCGTTGAACGGCTCGTTAGGGTCGACGTAGCCGATCTCGCGAATCGCGTCGCGGGCGATACGCTCGTAGTCGACGACGACGGACGACGTGATCTCGCCGGCGAGCACCACTTGCCCGCTCTTACATAAAACCTCGCAAGCGACCCGAGACCTTGGGTCCTTTACGAGATGCGCGTCGAGGATCGAGTCCGCGATGTAATCGCAGACCTTGTCGGGGTGGCCTTCGCTCACCGATTCGGACGTGAAGATGTAGCGGCTCATTTCAGGCTCGTCGCAAAAAAGAAAACGGCCCCGACGTTTCGTCGCGGGCCGTTGTTGCCACGACTTAGACGGGATTGGCGAGACCACTAGAGTCCCGGCACGCGGCCCGTCAAATCGGGGAAATCACCAGCGCGCGTTGAGAAGCTAGGCGCCGCTCCAGGCAAGTGTCAAGAGTCGGGCCAGCGAAGGCGCGCGCGCCGTGCACGCATTCTCGCCGGACGCGCGAACAAATTTATTTTGGGCCTCCGGGCGTTTTTGTCTGCACCGTCGCGTGACCCTCGATTTGAGTGCCGTCGAGCAGATCGGCGAGCAGTACGAGCTCGGTCGATGTCGGGCTGAGCGCGCCCGCTTCGATCAGTGCGGCGCGAGAAAAGCGAAGTTTCACGTCAAGGAATCCATCGCCATTCGCGTCCTCGACGTGATACGACAACTTGTCATCGTCACCGTGGGTGTCGAGTGGAACGCCGCCGATTGTTGCCGACGCCGGCACTAACTGCGTCGCATCGAAGCCGAGCCGCGAAAGCAGCACGACGTCGACTCCCCCTTGGCCACGATCGTTGAGGTTGATCATCCCTGGCTGCGCCATCGCCGTCACCCGCCGCCGCAACACATTCACCGAGAGCTGGCTCATCCCGGTGCTTGCGTCCTTGTCCGTCACGGAGAACGTCACCGAATATGTACCGGCACGGCGATAGGTGTTGCTGGCATCGATGCGAGCGCGCATGTCGCTCGTCTGTCCGGTCGGCGTGTTCCCATCGCCCCACGTGATGGTGTATCCCCAAGGAGCATCGGCGACGCCCGCATCGCTGAAGGTGCCGATTATGCCAAAGGGAATCCCCGAAGTCGCGACGAGCGATCCCGATGCAGAGGCCAGTCGCGGCACCGGAGCGACATTAGCGACGGTGACGGTCGTCGTCGCCGAGCTCGCGAGTCCAAAACGATCGGTGACGGTGAGCTTCACCGTGTAGGCGCCATTGTCGAGGAATGTGTGCACTGGCGTGGATCCGACATCGGTCCTGCCATCGCCGAACTCCCAAGAGTACGTCAAGACGTCGCCGGGATCAGTATCCGTGGACGACGTGCCGATGAAGGACATCGGCGTCCCTTCGCTACCGGCTGCGGCACCCGCAATCCGCGCCGACGGCGCGTGGTCGTTCGCCTCGAGGGGGATCTCGATATTGTCGGGAAGCCTCGACAGTAAATCGTAGCCGGTGAGCGCTTCGATCGCGTCGACGGTCGTCTGATACGTGTGCCAGTCGACGTTCCGGACGCCGGGTTCGTTAGGCATGTTGACCGCGACGACCTGGACGTCGCCAATCCCGTGAACGTCGGCGAAGCTCCCACCGTGCGGCATGATGAGCGCGACCTTCCAGGTGCTGGCAGGGATAACGATCTTGCCTTCGTTCTTCACGGTACCCTTATTCCCGGCGACGCCGGCGATGACGTAGACCTCCTTGTTTTGCAGTCGCGCTTGATCCCCGAGGAAGGTCTCCAAAACCGCCCATGGGCCCTGATTGAGATCGGAGGCCTGCGGCGCGACGTTCGACAGATAGAACGTGCGCGCGTTGTCGAGGCTCTCTGACGTCCGATCGAAGGAGCGCACCATGTGGCCACGGTCGATGCTGTACCCGGCTGCCGCGCCGGCACCCGTGTAGTCCGCCGTCGTTAGGTGCGTAAAGCTGGCCGGCAGCGCCGGGTCGAAGGTGAAGCAATCACACCGATCCTGGTCTCCAAAATCCGTCGAGTCGATGCCGTAGCTCACCCAGTTGGGCGTCCCGCGATTCTTGTTGTACGACAGCGTGTACTCCGAACGCGCGACGATGAAGTCGTCGCTCGGATCGGCGTCCACGGGCGTTCCAAATTCGGTGTTGTGACCGTAGAGCGCCGTCGTGCTCGCCTTTGCGTCGGTCGTCGGCAGGGAGATCCTCCCTGTCGTTCCATCCCCTGCCGTCGCGCGGAACGTCGCCGTTCCCGCAGCGAGCGCGCGGATCACGCCATTCTGATCGACGCTCGCGATCGCCGGCGTTTCCGAGGTCCACGTGAAAGTGGTCGTTAGGGTGGTCGCGCCATTCTTCAGCGTCGCGAAGAGCTGCGCCTCGAAGCCAATCGGCAAAGGCGGGTCGCTGACGGCAGCGCGCCCACTGAACGTGACAATGTTGCCCGGCGTCGAGCCAGCCGGGTTACACAACCCAAAGGTTGCCGGTAGCAAGCTCCACATGCCGCTTGCGTCGCGCTGCAGTGATTGACCGATCGGCGACGAGTTCTCCGACGTTCCGATGTCTGTCGACGTCTTGCCAGACGCCGGACCGCCCACTGCCGTGAACGTGCCCTCGTAGGAGAGGAACTCGACAACATGCCCCGCATCGTCGACGAGCGCGAAGCCATCCGGGCTCCCGTTTTGTATGCCGTTCACGGGATAGTTCATCACGATCACGCCCCGCGCAGCGCACGTCGCGGGAATGCTTCCGCTCAGAGTCGTCGTGTTGTAGGCGCCCCCACCGTTGCCATCGTATAGCACGATGCTCCAACCCGAGAGCGATTGGCCGGCCGGTCCTTCGATCTCGATGGCTTCACCGGCGTCGGTACCGGCGTTGTCGTAGTGAATCTCAGAGAAGCGCGTATGAGGCAGCTCTGTCGTCGGCTGCTGCACGTGCAGCACGGCCGAGCCGAACACGCCATTCGCGGCCGTCGCCGTGATCGTGGCGTCGCCAACAGCTTTCGGCGTCGCAAGGCCGTTTGCATCGACTGTCGCCACGCCAGTCGCGTCGCTCGTCCACGTTAGTGCGGCACCCGTAACTGGCGTGCCGGCGGCATCGCTCGCCGCGGCGACGAACTGCTGCGTCGCCGTGGTTGCGATAGTCGATGGGTTAGGCGTG
This sequence comes from Gemmatimonadota bacterium, assembly GCA_003222065.1. Lineage (GTDB taxonomy): Bacteria > Gemmatimonadota > Gemmatimonadetes > Gemmatimonadales > Gemmatimonadaceae > AG2. The sequence continues at coordinate 8,420 of QHUV01000230.1, forward strand.
ACGGTGATTATATCGATCGGTCCGGTAATGACCGCGTCCTGGTCATTGCACGCGCCGAACGTACTGGCGCTCGGCCCGCTCCAACCGTCCGTAAGAAGCTGCAACGACAGCCCGATCGCGCCCGATCCGTTCTCCAAGACGCCGATGTCCGTCGACTGCGTGCCTGAAGCGGGACCATTTTTCGCGCTGAACTTTCCTTCGTAGGAAAGGAATTCGACGACGCTGTTAGAAGGGTCGACTAAGGCTATGCCGTCGGGACTACCGTTTTGAATTCCGTTGACCGGATAATTCACCACCACGACGCCACGCGTGCCGCAAGTGGCCGGGATCGAGCCCGACAACTGCGTCGTGTTGTACGCCAAACTGTCAGCGCCATTGTAGAGAACAATCGACCATCCGCCGAGCAGCGTGCCCGCGGGACCGGAGATCTCGATTGCTTCACCGGCGTCCGTTCCGGCATTGTCGTAGTGGAGCTCGCTGATACGCACTGCCGGCACAAGCGCGGGACTAACCGCGAACACCGCTCCTGTCAGCCGCGGGACGCTTGGGTTCAGTGCGCGGTTATCGCCGCACGACAAGGTGGTGAGCGCCAGC
>QHUV01000231.1 GCA_003222065.1 Gemmatimonadota bacterium
CGTCTCGACAATTGCCCAATCCCCGCGCGCATGCTCGAGAATGAAGGTGCTGCCGATGTTCGACGTCATGATGATCACGCTGTTTCTGAAATCCACCGTGCGGCCTTGCGAATCGGTCAGCCGACCGTCGTCGAGAATCTGCAACAGGATGTTGAATACATCCGGATGCGCCTTCTCGATTTCGTCAAATAGAATTACCGAATAAGGCCGTCGCCTAACGGCTTCGGTGAGCTGTCCACCCTCCTCGTAGCCGATGTACCCTGGCGGCGCGCCGATGAGCCGCGCCACGGCGTGCTTCTCCATGTACTCCGACATGTCGATGCGCACCATCGCCCGCTCGTCGTCGAAGAGGAACTCGGCGAGGGCGCGGGCCGTCTCCGTCTTTCCGACGCCGGTGGGACCGAGGAAGATGAACGAGCCGATCGGCCGATGCGGATCCTGGAGGCCGGCGCGCGACCGCCTAACGGCGTCGGCGACGGCCTTCACCGCCTCGGGCTGGCCGATGACGCGCTCGGCCAGCTCCGCCTCGAGCTTCGTTAGGCGCTCACGCTCACTCTCGAGAAGCCGCGTCACCGGAATGCCGGTCCAGCGCGCGACGACTTCGGCGATGTCGTCCGCGGTGACTTCTTCCTTGAGGAACTGCGGCCGCCCCTCTTTGGAGGCGAGCTTGCTCTCTGCCTCCGCCAGCTGCCTCTGTAATTGGGGGATGCGACCGTACGAGATCTCGGCCGCCTTGGCGAGGTCCCCACGTCGACTGGCCTGCTCGGCCTCGATCTTCGCCTGGTCGATCTCTTGTTTAATTTTGCCAACGGCGCCTAACGTCTCCTTCTCGCGCTGCCATTGGGCTTTCATCGCCGAAGATTTTTCTTTTAGCTCGGCGAGCTCGCGCTCGATTTGCTCACGGCGGGCTACGGCACTCGGATCTCGTTCTTTTTGCAACGCTGTGCGCTCGATCTCGAGCTGCATGATGCGACGCTCGACTTCGTCGATCTCCTGCGGCATCGAGTCGATCTCGATGCGCAGCCGCGACGCGGCTTCGTCGGGCTGAAAGCGCCGCTCGAGCGCCGCGTCTTTCTCGACGTGCAGGCGATACTCGTCCAGCGTTGTCGCGCCGACGACGCGCAATTCGCCGCGCGCGAGCATCGGCTTGAGCATGTTGCCGGCGTCCATCGAGCCTTCTGCTTTACCGGCACCAACCAGCGTGTGCATCTCATCGATGAACACGATGTACTGCCCTTGACTGTCAGTGATCTCTTTGAGGACGGCCTTGAGCCGCTCCTCGAACTCGCCGCGGAACTTGGCCCCGGCGATGAGCGCACCGAGGTCGAGCGCCACGAGGCGCTTGTTCTTGAGACCCTCGGGTATGTCGCCGTTGACGATGCGCTGGGCGAGCCCTTCGACGATGGCGGTCTTGCCGACACCGGGCTCGCCGATGAGCACGGGATTGTTCTTCGTGCGACGTGAGAGAACTTGAATCACGCGCCGGATCTCCTCGTCCCGGCCGATCACCGGATCAAGCTTCCCTTTCCTGGCTGCTTCGGTGAGATCGCGCGTGTATTTCTCCAGCGCTTGGTACTGGTTCTCCGGGTTCTGATCCGTGACGCGGTGCGCTCCACGGACAGCTTCGAGCGCCTCGAGCAGACTATCGTGGGTTAGGCCGGCTTCATTGAGTAGCCGCCGAGACTCGCCTTTGACCTCGGCGAGCGCGAGCAACAGATGCTCGGTCGAGATGTACTCGTCGCCCAGTTTCTTGGCTTCCTCCTCGGCGCGGTCGAAGATCTGGTTGAGCTCGCGGGAGAGGTTGGGCTGCGCATCGCTCTGCTTCGGATAGCGCGCTATCTCGCGCTGGGTGCGCTCGCGAAGCGCGGCGACGCTCGCGCCGAGCTTCTGGAGGATCGGAACGACAATGCTCTCTTGCTGGTCGAGCAGCGCCCCGAGGAGATGGATATCGTAGACGATCGGATTGCCGTTTCGCCGAGCGAGATTGACGGACTCGTTCAGCGCTTCGCCGGCTTTCACGGTGAGACGTTCGGCGTTGATCATGGTGCGGCCTGACGGTGGGTGGTATTGCGGACGTCACTCACAGGGCAACGCTAGTGCCTCCTCGACGTGCCAATGCGGCGCAAGACGCGCCGCATTGCCCGGGGTCAGGGACGCGAGCTTGACCCGTTGACAGGCGAGCGCACTGCCGAAGCGGCCGGTCTCAGGAGCGTCGCCCGCGCCGAATCCTGCATCTGTACGATAACATCGGTCGACAGCCGCGAGAGCGCCTCGACGATCGCCGGCATCGTACCCTCGGGCACCAGGCGCTCGGCGCGGGCGGTTCCTGACCAGAGGATGGAATCGTCGCGGGCGCGAACGACCCGGGCGTCGAGCCGAACCACCGCGAACACCTGGGTGCCGCGGTCGACTTCCTCGAGCTCCCGAACCAGCCCTCGCCAGACGTAGCTATATGCGTGCGGCGAGGGCGGATCGAACACCGCGGGATCGCGCGTCATCGGTCGAGCACGGAAGATGTCCTCGGTGAGCATGCCGAGCATCGTCGGCAGCGGCACAGCCCACTCGCGATTCGGGTACGAGCCGTACGCCATGTCGTCGATTCGATAAACGATGTTGCCGTCGCCGTAGAGTCCGGGCGTGACGTAAGGGACGATGGCCATTCCGCCGGCGAGCAGCCCGGCAGACGCCCCGTCGGCGGGCCGGGCGGAGTCCCCAAGCTGTGGCATGCGAAGCCGATAATACTCGCGGGGCGCGAGCTTGCCGTGAAAGCACGCGCCGATGCCGAGGAGGGCGACCGCGCAGAGAACGCCGGCTCGCGTTAGGCGAAGGTCATTCGCGCGCACGTGGTCCCGCCGGCTTGTTGGGGAGCGCGCGCTGCTTCAACAGACTCGACGGATCGCGCTCGATGCGCTCACTCAAGCGGGCGATGTTGTCCGATGCCGCGCTGAGATTGCGGACCATCTGATCGACGCCGCCCTCCTGCGACAACGCGTCCCGGAAATCAGCGAGCAGTGTGTGAATCTCGTGCAACGACTCGACCGCCTCACGTTGGGTGGCGGCGAGCTGCGGACCGGCGGTGCGCGTCGCCGTGTCGAGCGCCGCCATCAGACGCTCCGAACGGTCCATCAGGCGTGACAGCCTAACGCTTGCGGTGTCGACGCGGGAGAACGTGCGATCGAGCGTGCTGAAACTCGTCTGGGCACCCGTCGTGGCGATCGCGAGCAGCGTGTCCATGCGGTTGAGCGTGGCATCGATGCGCTCGATAGGCGAGGCGCGCGCAAAACGCTCGGCGCCACGCAAGAGCGTGTCGGTGCGGTCGAAGAACTCCGCGAGGCGACGCATCGCGTCCTGAAAGCTCGGATTGTCGATGGTCGGGAGCATGCTTCCCGGTGGGACGACAGCGGCGAAGCGCGAGCCCGGATCGAGATGCAGATACGGCGCACCGAGAAGACCAACCTGCGTGATCGAGGCCTTGGTGTCGGCGCGAATCGGCGTGTTGTGCTTGACGCGGAAGGCAACGATGATGCGCGTAGGATCGGCGGGGTCGATGTCCATGCGTGTGACGGTCCCGACGGGGAGACCGCCGTAGCGCACTTCATCGCCCTTGTTGAGGCCCGCGACGCTCTTGAATACGGCGCGGTACTCGATCCCAGTGCGGAAAATCCCTGGATAGCGCGCGAGCACGAGCAGCGCGGCGAGCACGAGAAGCGTGCCGCCCAACAACCAGATGATGCCGAATCGTGTTTCGCCGCTTCGCCTTCGCATCACTCACGCTCCCGGCGATGGAGAAGGCCATGAATCACGGGATCATCGCTCCGCAAAAGCGACTCGCGCGTGCCACGCGCGACAATGCGCCCGCCCGCCAGAACATCGATCTGGTTTGCCGGCGTGTAGGCGTGTCGAATCTCGTGCGAGAAGATCACGATTCCGAAGTCGTATTTTTTCTGCACTGCGTGGAGCGTCTCGTCGAATTCGTGAGCGGCGGGCGAGTCGAGGCCAAGCGTCGGCTCGTCCAGAAGCATCAGTCGCGGCTTGAGCGCCAATGCCCGCGCGAGTGCGACGCGCCGCTGCCCTGCTCGTCCGAGCTGAACCGGCATCGTGTCGTCGTCGACCTGGATGCCGACCTCGGCAAGCAACTCCCGCGCCGCGTCGCGAGCGTGCGCACGTGAACTGTGCTCGTGCTCGAGTAACGGCAGCTCGACATTCTCGAGCACGCTGATGCGCCGCAGCAGTGCCGAGCCCTCGAACAACACGCCGACGCGTGAACGGAGGCGACGAAGCGCTTTGTCTTCCGGCTTTGTCGGATCGAAGGCTTCGCCGTCGACGGCGATGGTTCCCGATGCCGCGCACTCGAGTCCGACGAGATGCCGCATGAGCATCGACTTTCCCGATTGAATCGGGCCGAGCACGAGCAGCGTTTCGCCGCGTGCGACGAAGATCTCTATCTCAAAGATGATCGGCGCACTTGCCGGACCGGTGAGGTGGTGTACCTCGAGGGCCCGCTCAGAGGACGAGGGCGGGAATGAAGTAGAGGATGGCATTGACGAGCGTGTCGGCGGCAAGCACGCCCAACAGGCAATAGACGACGGCGCGGCTGGCTGCCTCGCCGATGGCGGTCACGCGTCGATCGACGCTGAGGCCTTCATCGGACGCGATGATGGCGATGACGAAACCGAAGATGAGTGACTTCGCGACGCCAGTAGCGATGTCGGAAGTCGACAACGAGGTGCGAATCTGCTCGAGGTAGAATCGAGAGTTGAATCCGAGGAACAACGTCGTACCCACCCAGCCGCCGAAGGTGATGAACCCATCGGCGATCACCGTTAGGGCCGGCAACGCCACAAATAGCGCGGCGAGCTTCGGCGCGACGAGATACTTGACGGGATCGAGACCCATGACGCGCAGGGCGTCGATCTCCCCGCCGCTCGTCATCGCCGCGAATTCGCCGGCGATCGCGGAGGCACTGCGCGTCACGACGAGCAGGGCGACGACAAGCGGGCCGACCTCTCGTGTCGCGAACCAACCGATCGCGAGCGCACTCACCGACTCGGCGCCATACTGCTTGAGCTGATACGCAACCTGGAAGGTCGCGATGAGGCCGACGAGAATCGACGCGCTGCCGACGAGTCGTAAGGCACCGACGCCGAGGGTGTCGAGCTCCCGCGCCACGCCGCCGCTCACCACGGAGCGCGGCGAGACGATGATCCAGGAGAGCCAATGGAGGGCACCCAATGCGACGCGTCCGCGGCTGAGAAAGCGTCCGCCGAGCCGCGTGACGCCTGTCCCCACCGACCATTCGCCGGTGAGAAAGGTGCTGCTACGCGGTGTTCGTGAACCGACGTCGCTGTTGCGCACGGGCAAGCTCATCATGACGATGAGGTTGCAAGACGGTGGCCAGGGGCGTGGAGCGTTGGGCGTGTTTGTCATCCCGAGCGAAGCGAGGGATCTGCACTTGGTCGGCTAAGTGCAGATCCCTCGTCGCTACGCTCCTCGGGATGACAACTGCGCTCAGCGCAGCAGCATTTTCTTCATGCCGGACGGGTGACCGTCGATCAAAAGCTGGCAGAGTCACGACATGACGCTGCGTCCCTGTCGCACAGGCGGGGTCTCCGACACTGAACGGGATGGTCGTCTGTTGCGAAAACGGATTCGGCTGATTCTGACCGAGCACGCCCCGCCGGTGACCGCCTTCGGCACGCTGGTCTGGCACCTGGCTCGACGCGGGCAACGCGACGAGCGCGCACGCGACGAGCCCGAGGGCAGGTGATGCCCACCGGTGGACCATAAAACTCTCTCCAGTACTGACAGAACAGGACGGTGAGTCGGACTCCTGCTCGAGGTGAATAGTGGCTCGCGATTGTTGCGAAGGTAGAGCACGCCGCGTACAGCGTCAACAAAAGCAGCACCCGCTTGCGCGGGTTCCCGCTCGTCGCTGGCGCTCCTCGGGACGAGGGCTTACGTGCCACGCCAGGATCGACCTGTTGTCGTACGCATGGTGAGTCCTTGCCGATCGCAATACTCGAGAAACGGAATGAGAAACTTGCGGGAGAATCCAAGATATTCACGAAGCTCGGCAGGCGAATATTCGCGCCCCTTGACCATACCAGCTCGTAGCCGGGCGACGAGTGACGCCAGGCCTTCGGCGGAATAAAAGCGCTCCCCCTCGACGGCAACGACGCGGCCTTCGCGCTCCAACATCTTCAACAGGTCGGAAGCTTGCACACCGAAGCGCGCCTCGAGCTCAGCGACGCTCGGTGGCTCGTGCGCGGCCTGACGAAGCGTATCGTCGATTTGGCGCAATTTGTCGCGCTGCGCTTCGGTGAGTCGGGGCGACCAACCAAAGGCTCGAATGACACCGCCCGCCGTTTCGACGAGATGCCGCTCGGCGGCGCGCGCGAGGACGAAGTCGATCAACTCAGCTGGCGCGGCGAGTCGCGAACGTACCTCCTGGAGCGAGACGCCGGGCTCCAGTGGACGTGCACGATGCGCTTCGTCGACGAGCCTAACGAGACGTTGCTCCAGCGAGGCCGATACGTCGACCGCGTACACGCGGCCGTTGAGCTGCAGGACCTCTTTCGGCGCGAGGAGACCCGCGAGCTCGCGCGGTAGCACGCCCAATCGCACCGGCAATGACGCGATCTCGACACCCGCCTCACCCGCCTCATTGAGGGCGAGCGAGAGTCGCTCGGCAGCCGGAGCGTGCGCGGACGTCGACCAGGGCCGCGCGCGGCGGGTGGCGAATGGATCGATGACGATGCCGCCGCCGACGGTCGCGGCGGGAGACGCCGAGCGAAGCACGAATCGAT
>QHUV01000232.1 GCA_003222065.1 Gemmatimonadota bacterium
CGCAACGACTTGGTCTGCATCGATCCGCCGCGCTTCAGGACGCGCAATCCGCGCGCGGTCGTGTCGAGCCGGAGCAGCGGCACCTTGAGTGGCGTCGTCCATAACGCACGATAATGCGCGCCGAACAGGAACGAGTTGATCACGCCCGCGCGGTAGTCGGCACCTGGCGTGACGACAACGCTCTCCGCGCGCGCAGGCGCGCCTTGCATCACTTGCGCCCCGGCCGGCGACGTGATCGCCGGAATGATGAGCAAACTGATAACGTATACGACAGCTGGTTTCGTCATCATGGACTCGCCAATACCTCGCCGCCTTGTGCGTCGGCGATGAATGACCACTGCGACTGCGCGCCGGCGACGCGACTCTCGTTCGAGCGCCGGTAGCTGCCGTCAGTCTCGAGCCGCCACGCGGCGGGATCGTTCAGCTCACGGTCGAGAATCGTCTCGAGGTGCGCGCGACATGACGGGTCCGTCACCGGCGCGACGACTTCGACGCGACGACGCAGATTCCGCGAGCGCCAATCCGCCGAGCCGATGTAGTACTCGGGGTCGCCGGCATTCGCGAACGCGTAGATGCGCGCGTGCTCGAGAAAACGTCCGACCAGGCTCACGATGCGAATGCGCTCCGACATTCCGCGCACGCCCGGACGGAGCCGGCAGATGCCACGGACGATCGCTTCGATCGTGACACCGGCTTGCGACGCGCGATAGAGCGCGCCGATCAGGTCGAGGTCCGTGAGACCGTTGACCTTGAGGCGAATGCGCGCCTCGCGACCGGCCCGCGCATTGGCCGTCTCGCGCTCGATCTTCGCAATGAGCGACGTGAGCATCCCGTGAGGCGCGACGAGGATGCGATGGTAGTCCGCCTGCGGCCAATGCGAGGAGCTCGTGAGCTCGTTGAAGAGATCACCGATGTTCGACGCCAACTCCTCGTCCGCCGAGAAGAGACCGAGATCCGTGTAGAGGCCAGCCGTCACCGCGTGATAGTTGCCCGTTCCCACGTGCACGTAGCGGCGAAGACCCCCATCCTCGCGGCGGGCGACGAGCGCCAGCTTCGCGTGATTCTTCAATCCGACGAGCCCGTGCACGACGTGGACGCCGGCGTCGGTCAGACGCTTCGCCCACGAGACGTTGCGCTCCTCATCGAATCGCGCCTTCAACTCCACGAATGCGACGACTTCCTTGCCGGCACGCGCGGCGCGCAAGAGCGCGTCGACGATCGGCGAACGCTCGCCGGCTCGATACAACGTCATCTTGATCGCCGCTACCTCATTGTCATCCGCCGCTTCGTCGAGAAATCGCTGAACTGATGCACCGAAATCGTCGTACGGATGGTGCACGAGCAGGTCGCGCTGCGCGATCAGCGTGAAGAGCGATTCTGTCGAGGAGAACGGCGCGCGCCCGCGGAAGGGCGCAAAGCGTAGCTCGGGACGCGGAAGCGATGCGAGCTCACGCAGGCCTGAAAGATCGAGCATTCCGTCGATCTCGTAGACATCGAGCGCGTCGAGCGGGAGAGGCTCGGAGGTCCGATCAGATCGCAGCTCGGCGAGGAGTGCGTTCCGCCGCGACGCGGGCATCGCGCGCTCGACTTCCACGCGCACGACGGCGTTGCCGCGACGTCGCTTCGCATCCTCCTCGATCGCTTGCAGCAGATTGCCCGCGTCCGCCTCGTCGACGTCCAGCTCGGCGCCGCGGGTGACACGAAAGAGGTACGCTTCGAGGACGTCCCGGCCGCGGTACATGACGTCGAGCTGATCACGGATGACGTCCTCGACGAGCACCATGGCCGCGCCGCCGCGCGCTGGAATGAAGCGCGGCAGCGATGACGGAATGCGAAGACAGGCGAGGTGCAACGGTCCCGTCGCCGGATCCTTCAACAAGACAATGAAGAACAGATCGAGCGTCGGAACGTGGGGAGTCGGAAAGCCTGGGGCTTCTGTCATCGCCTGCGGCGTCAGCGCCGGCATGATCACGCTGCGGAAGTGCTGTCGGAGCACGACACGCTCCGACACCTCGAGCTCCGCCCACGGCAGAATGACGATGTTGTGCCGCGCCAACTCGCGCCGGCACTCCTGGAGACATCGCTGTTGCCGCGCAACGAGCGCTTCCACGTGGGCGCGAATGCCAGCGATGCGGGCGCTCATGCGCGGCGATTCGCCGGCAACGCCGTTCAACGGTCGACGGCTGCGTCGCTTGAGTGCGCTGAGCTGCACGGCGAAGAACTCATCGAGGTTCGCGCTCACGATCGCGAGGTAGCGGAACCGCTCGAGGAGCGGCGTCGTCGCATCCTCGGCCATCGCGAGCACGCGGGCGTTGAACTCAAGGATGCTGCGTTCGCCGTCGAGGTGGCGATCGCTGTCCTCGCTCCTCCCATCCTCGGCGAACTCGCCTGTGTCGGCTGAATCGCGGGTCGGTGAGGCGCGACCGCCGATACTGACCGGCAGGAGGCCGGCATCGGCAATGAGCGCGAGTGCCGAGCGTGTCGGCGCGTCGACAAGCTCGGGGCGGTCCAATCGATCGTCGAGTTCGTTAGGCGTGAGCCAGACGACGGCGCTGATCCTTCCTGAATCGCGGCCGCGCCGAATCTGCGACGCGGTCCAGACCTCGAGGAGAGAATCCCGGCGTCGTCCCGGCACGGTGCCGATCATGCGCAAGTCGCCGACGGCGCTGCCGAAGTACGTGGCGAGGAGGTGCCGACACGCGCCCTCGCCGCTGCCGTCGGCGATGGGCAACGTGAGCGCACCATCGGTGAGCACGCAGGCAATTCGGCCGTCAGCAATGGCAACGATGGCGACGGCGCGTCCCGTGTCGATCGCGCGTCGCTCGGCTTCGCGCGCCATCGACGCCGCGACGGCGCGAATTCGCTCGAAAGGATCGACGAGCACCGGACGCACCGCGTGCGAATGCTCGAGTGCGGCGGCGACGCGAGCGAGCGTCGGCGAACCGTTGCGCAGGCGCCAGACGCGGAGCTCCTGGTAGGAGCGGGAGAGCGCGCCGTATTCGACGGTGGCGAAATCGTAAACGAAATCGAACTGAGAGCGACGGAACCAAGCCGGGATCGTACGCCGCAGCACGCGCTCCGTCGTGACGACGAGGGTCGGCCGAAGTTGGGCCGGGTCGGCGAAGGCCCGCAGCCGTCGCGCCGGATCCGTATCGGACGCGGCGGCGCGCACGGCGTCGAGCTCTCGCACGTCGGCATCGTACCGCCGCGCGGCGGCGACGTCGGATGCCGCGGCGAGCAGCGGATCATCGATGTGAACCGTTAGGCGACGCCGATCGTCGTCAGATGCACGAAACCGGCACGTCACGCCGCGCTCGCGGAGTCGCGCGTCGGTGGTGTCGAGGTAGACGTCGCGAAAGAATTGGCGCTCGACGGCGGCGGAGCGGAGGCGGAGTGGAAGCGGCGCGGCGAGCAGCTCGCGAAGTCGCTCCGGCGTGGGAACGTCGCAGCGGATCTCGCGGCGCGCGATCGAGAACGAGCCCGGCGGTTGCATCGATCAACGAAACTCGGCGCCGACGACGTCGGGGGCGCCACGGACGCGGAGGTCATTCAGCAGCTCGGGGCGGACCGTGCGCGCGCGCAGCCGAACGACGTAATCGAGCGTCGAGTATCCGTTTTCGCCTGGCGTCAC
>QHUV01000735.1 GCA_003222065.1 Gemmatimonadota bacterium
GGCGCATTTGCGGGCGCCTTCGTGGGCGCACTGGTCTTCGAGTACAGTCGCGGTAGCGGTGGGGGGACTGCAACGCGAGTCGCTTGGGGCGCCCTGGTGGGTCGCGTCACGGCAGCTGCTGTCAAAATCGCCATCGGGATCGTGATGGCTGTGTGGCTGTTGTTCGCGGCGCTGAGCAAGGCATTCTAGCCGCTAGATTCTCCATCATGTTCAGCGCGAAAACTCGCACGCTCGTCGTCGTCGGCGCACAATGGGGCGACGAGGGCAAAGGAAAGCTCGTGGACGTGCTCGCCGAGGGCGCGGATTGGGTCGTGCGCTACCAGGGCGGCGCGAACGCGAGCCACACGGTTCACATCGGCGATAGTTCATTCGTGCTGCACCAGATTCCCAGTGGCATTTTGCACCCCGGCGTCCGGTGCGCCATTGGCAATGGTGTCGTGTTGGATCCCGACACGCTCTTCACCGAGATCGATGGTCTGGTGAGCGACGGCGTCGACGTGGAAGGCCGATTGTACGTGAGCGATCGGGCTCATCTCGTGTTGCCGTATCACAAGCTCGTCGACGCCGAGAGCGAGGCGAGCAAGGCGATTGGAACGACGGGTCGCGGCATCGGCCCCGCGTACGAGGACAAAGTCGCGCGGCGCGGCGTGCGCGTGCTCGATCTGCGGCACCCCGAGCGATTGCGTCAGCTCGTCGAGCAGGGCGCGGCACACGCCGACGCACAGCTCGCCCGCTTCGGCAGCGACAAGCGCGTGAGCTGCGGCGAGACGATCGGCATGCTCGAGCGGCTGGCCGAGCGCCTGCTGCCGCTGGCCG
>QHUV01000233.1 GCA_003222065.1 Gemmatimonadota bacterium
TGCGAGCGCACTTGGGCGCTGCTCGCGTCGCGAAAGTCGGAGCACATGGTCTCAGCGAATGGACATCGAGCGAGAGGCTCGAGCCACCGATTCACGAAATTCACGTCCAATACCCGGACAGCTTTCACCTGGAGTTCCTCCTTAACGAATGCAACCGGGCGACGAACGAGTGCTTGTTCAGACGCGACGTACGCGTTCGCCGGTCGATGTCGGCGGCGTTCGGTAGCAATCATGGCATTCCCTATTTGAGCCCTGAGATCGTCCTTCTATACAAATCCAAGGCGCCGGAGGCAAAAGATGACGCCGATCTCGCGGCGGTACTAGGGCATCTCAACAGCGAGCAACGAGAATGGCTTCATCATGCACTGACAATGACGGCGCCCGGTCACCGCGGGACTGACGTCATTTCTCGCTGCATTCTGGGTTGAGCTCGCGCGGACTATTGCGACTTCAGAGATCCGCGTTTAGCAGTTGTTCTCCGACCTCGAGCCTACCGCCACTCACTTCTGTTCGCGCATGACCAACTACCTCGAGCCAATTCCAATTTCTGCCGAACCCAAGGCGGGTGTGATCGCACGCGTTGTCGCTTTCCTCGCCGCGCTATGCATTCTCATAGTCGGTGGAGTGTTCTCGATTGGCGCGGTGCTGCTCGCCGCCGCCACCATGGCAATTTCCGGCCATGCGTGGCGCCGCCGTGGTCGAGTGCTTTCAGCCGGCGGACGCTGGATCGCGGCGAGCTGCTCGGCCGCGATTCTGTTGCTCCTCTTGGCCGGATTGGGCGCGGCCATGGCGCCCGCGGCCTAACGAGTCAGTCGTTAACCGCTGCAAAGCTATCAACAGGGAGGAGAAACGTGACCGCGTTCTCGTCTACTCATCGCCGCGAAGGGCAGCGCTTCGTCGCCGCGGTAGTCGCCCTCCTCGCGATCGTCTCAGTGCCCGCCCTGTGCTTGGCGCAATCAGCGTCGAAGAGTGTGGCCGCGGACAGCCTCATCGCGATCGTCGGTGCGACGGTCATCGATGGCAATGGCGGCGAAGCCGTCACCGATGCGACGATCATCGTGCGCGGGAAGCGCATCGCCGCCGTCGGCGCGCGCGCGTCGACGCCGGTGCCCAAAGGCGCTCGGATCATCGACGGGAGGGGAAAGTACGCGACTCCCGGTTTCATCGACACCAACGTGCACCTCTCGCTGTACAACAACGGCGAGTCGATGGTGCGCTATGAAGACCGATTCGTCGATCTCGTCATCGAGGCGGCACAGACGGAGCTCAAGTACGGCATCACGACCGTGCGCGACAGCTATGGCGCGTTGCCGCCGTTGATCGTCGTTCGCGACTCGATTGCCCACGGCAAGCTGCTCGGCGCGCGCATGCTCGTCGCCGGCAACATCGTCGGGTGGGGAGGCCCGAAATCGCCGCTCTTCTCGAACGCGACACCGACGACCTACTTCGATGAGCAGATGATGGACTACATCGCTCAAGGAGCGGGTGAGGAATTGCTCGACATGTCCCCGGACGAGTTGCGCGTCGCGATCGATAAGTATCTCGATAAGGGACCCAACTTCATCAAGTACGGCGGCACGGCGCACACGAATAGCCTGATCACCTTCTCGCCGCGGCAGCAGGAGGCGCTTGTCGAGGAAGTTCACAAGCGCGGATTGATCGCCGAGACCCATTCGACGAATCCGGAGCCATTGCGCATCTCGGTGCTCGCCGGGATCGACTTGATCCAGCATCCAGAGGTCCACAATGTCCCCATTCCAGCCGATCTGGTGAAGCTCATCGTCGACCGCCAGGTGATCTGCTCGATCCTGTCCAACAGCATTACCGGGAAGGCGTGGAAAGATTATCAGAAAGCTCAGTCACGCTCGGACTCGGCCAAGGCGGACTCGCTCAAGAACGACACGCTCAGGTTGATGGATCGAGCCAGGACGGGCTGGGAGTTGCGGCGCGAGCGCGAGGCGAAGCGGACGGCCTTGCGTCGTGCCAACGCCGAGTCGTTGATCAAGGGCGGCTGCATAACGACGCCGTCGACCGACACGTATCTGAGTGGCGCGCCCGAGTTCAGCCGC
>QHUV01000234.1 GCA_003222065.1 Gemmatimonadota bacterium
GCGGCGCATCGCCATTCGATTCGCCCAGAGAGGATTTCGGGACGCTCGTCGCCGGGACGCCAGCGCTCGATTACCCAGGCTGTTGCGTCGACGATCCAGTATTCGGCCACGCCTTCCCGTTGATAGAGCCAGCGCTTGTCGCGGCGATCGGTGCGGGCCGTTCGGTCGGAGAGCACCTCGATCGCCAGCAGTAAATCGGACGGCTGAACCGGCTGGCTGACACGGCCCGTCTCGTCGAGCCTAACGGCGAGCACGTCTGGCTGGACCGACGTACGTTCACCCTTGCGGACGTCGGTTGGCGCGACGAGGAGCACGGCACGGCACACGCGTGTGACGTACGGTGCCAGCGTGACCGCCAACATCGTGACGACATGCTGGTGTCGCACGCGCGGCGCGGGCGTCACGTAGAGTACCCCGTCGATGATCTCGTACCGCTGTCCGTCCTCGGGCAACGCATCGAGCATGGCGACGGTCCAGCTCCCGGTCGAATCGGGCATGGCCATACTGTACTTTCCTCGGCGGGCACGGAGCAAGCGCGCGCCGGACGGTATTCTTTCCGCCATTGCAACCTTTTCGACCTGTTGGCCGTCTAAAGGAGCATGGCCACCGACCGCCAAGCCGGACAGCGCTCCGAGGTCCTTCAAGGCACCCTCGAGATGCTCGCCCTAAAGCTCCTCACCGCCGAGCCGATGCACGGCTGGGGACTTTCATTGAAGCTCCGGCTGATCTCGCGCGACGTCTTCGACGTCAACCAGGGCTCGCTCTATCCGGCGCTCCAGAGAATGCTCCGCCGCGGCTGGATCCGCGCCGAGTGGCGCGCAAGCGAAAACAACCGCCGCGCCCGCTACTACATGATTACGCGCGAAGGCTTCCGCCAGCTCGACGCCGAGATCGAGGAGTGGGAGCGGTCGTCCGGTGCGGTGAACCGCGTGCTCCGCTACGCCTTCCAAGGGGGATGACATGGCTTG
>QHUV01000235.1 GCA_003222065.1 Gemmatimonadota bacterium
ATAACGAGGATAGACGACGCTCCAGTTGCCCGGACCGACGCCGAGGATCGGATCGGCGAGTGCCATGCGCAGTGAGTTCGTGTACTGCACCAGGCGTCCGCGCCCACTCCCCTGCTGGTAGTTCACCATCCCGCGCACCGACTCCAAGTACGGCGACTCGCTCTTCCACTCGAGCGTATTCGGCAGCACCAAGGCGATGACGGCGCCGATCGCGGCCGCCACGCCAAGCACCATGAGCCGTTGCGCCGTCGTGCGCGCGCTCCACCGCTCCTTCGTCATCCAGGCGATGACGCCGAGCGGCACGCCGGCGGCGAGCAACGCCAGCCAGGCGCCGCGGCTCCGCGACAACACTTCGGCGGCGGCGATGACCCCGAGCAGAATTCCGGCGAACAGTGTCCCGATCGAACGTCGCGCAGTGACGCCGCAATACACGATCGTCGGCGCGACGATCGCGGAGAGGTGAGCCATGAAGTTGCGGTTGCCGAACGTACCGCCGGGGGATCGATTCAGGCTGAAGTACTCGGTCGTCACCCCATAGGCTTGCAGTAGTGCCGTCGCCGCGCCGGCCGCGCCGGCAAGCGCCACGGCCCAGAGCACGGCACGCGCGAGACCATCGCGTCGCAGCACCCGGCCGACCCAAAAGAGCGCCGCCCCCGAGAACGAGATCGCGAGCGCTCGCGTCGACAGCCACCGGTTCTCCGCGAAGACAGCGGAAACGGTGCTCAGCGCGAGGTAGGCAATGAGCAGCCAGTCGACGCGCGCGAGCGAGAGACGGCCCCTCGGCAGCAGGATGCACATCGCCGCGCCGAGGGCGGCGATATGCAGCGCCAGCTCCTTCGGGACGAAGTAGCGATCGAGGTCGAACGCCTTGTACGGCAGAGACGCGAGCACCACCGCGATGGCGCCCGCCTGCACGAGGACGAGCGCGGCGCGATCGGCGCGCGGCGGTGAGATGGACGATGGCTGCATGCGGTGGAGGAATGAAAATGCCCCACCGCCTGCGCGCCAGCGAGTCCTACGCGGCGGTGGAGTGTGTTCTGGTCCGCTCGTAGGCTTCGCGGACCGCGTCCTTCACCTCCAACCAACTGCAGGTCGACTCGCCGCGAGCCTGGTCCCAACCGCGCTCGAGATCATGCTCGACCTCGGAATCCCACGCTCGTCCGCCGTAGAAGAAGGCCGATTCGTGCCCGTATTTGTACGCGGGCTGATAATACTCATATCCGCGGTCGGACTGCGTGTAAGGACGCGCGCCATAGTTGTCACGCCAGTACTCGTCCTGCCCGCCCCAATCGACGGTACGCCGGCTGCCTGACGTCCCCGCGTCGACGCCCGTGTCCTTGCGCTCCTTCGAGTCGGCCATGTCCCAGTGCTCCGATGAGGATTGTCTGGCGTGACGTCGGTGCAAAGCGCGAGCCTATCCCAACCCGGTCGAGGGCCTATCTTGTGGCATCACCCTCCGCCCTCAACGCCGATGAATCGTCGCAATTGGCTGCAACTCACCCTAGCGGGTATGGCCACGTCCGCCTTTGCGCGCTCTCCGCTCCACGCGCAACGCTCTACGCGACTCACGGTCTACAAGAGTGCGACCTGCGGCTGCTGCGCGAGCTGGGTCGACCACATGAAGCGCAATGGATTCGCTGTCGACGCGCACGACGTCAGTGATGACATGCTGAACCAGGTCAAAACCACTGCCGGCGTCCCGCCCTCCCTTCGAAGCTGCCACATTGCGCTCGCGGGCGGATACGCGTTCGAGGGTCACGTTCCGGCCGACGTCGTGAAGAAAGCCCTTGATGAGAAGCCCAAGCTGGTCGGGCTCGCCGTGCCGGGGATGCCCGCGGGCTCGCCGGGGATGGAGATGGGCGGAAGGAAGGACGCATACGAGGTCATGGCGTTTGATAAGAGCGGGAGGAGTTGGGTGTACGCGAAGCGCGGGTGAGCTTCGGCTAAGGGCGAGGTGAGAAAGGCGAGCCAAAAAGGGCGAGCCGAGAAGAGCGAGCCGAAAAAGGCGAGCCGTTTTGGCACTTCGCCCCCTGATCTTTCACTTGCTTTCCGGGTACACACTTACAAATCCTTTTCCGGCCCGCCGCTTGCTGCGGTCGCGCCCGGCGTTTGCTTTCGGCGAGCCCATGAGCAGGCGAGCGTCCGCACGCGCGCCGTTTAGTCTTCTCTCAACTTCGTTTTCACATGTCATATCGTGCACGAGCTCGCGTCGCGGGCGGCTTGTTGTTTTTTGCCGTCACGGCAATGGGCATAACGCCGACGTTCGGCCAGGCGTCCTCCGGTAATATTCGTTCCACTCCGCCACGGCCGCACTTCGATAGCACCGGCGTCGCCGATACGTCGCTATTCGCGCCGCTGAATCTTCCGCCCGGCAATCTCTATCGCAGCGGCTCCGGGGCGCCCGGTCCTCGTTACTGGGAACAGCGCGCCGACTACGATCTCAAGGCGACGCTCGACACCGCGGCAAAAGCGCTCCGCGGTGAGTTGACGCTTCGCTACACGAATAATTCGCCGGACACGTTGCATTTCTTGTGGTTTCAAGTCGAGCAAAATGCGTTCAAGGCAAATTCGCTGAACTCGTACGTGTTCCCCGCCGACTCGCGCTTCGGCGCGCGCAACTTCGAGGGCGGCGACATGATCGACCACTTCGACGAAGTGCTCGCCAACGGCAAGGGTGCGCGGCGCGCGTTGAAGCTGCGCACGGAAGGCACGGTCATGAAGGCCGATCTGGCGGAGCCATTGGCGCCCGGACACACGGCGACCTTGAGCGCGGCGTGGCACTTCAACATTCCCGAGCACGGAGCCGATCGCATGGGGCGCGACGGTTCGCTGTATGAGCTGGCGCAGTGGTATCCGCGCGTCAACGTGTACGACGATCTGCGCGGTTGGAATACGGAGCCGTATCTCGGACAGGGCGAGTTCTACCTCGAGTACGGCGATTACACGCTCGAGGTCACGGTTCCGGCGGGGTACATCGTCGCGGCGACGGGAGCATTGCAAAACGCGCACGACGTGCTGACCCCGACCGAGGTTGCGCGCGTCGCGCAGGCCGCGAAGTCAGATTCGGTCGTCCACATCGTCAGCCAACAAGACCTAACGACAGGTACCGCTCGTCCGCGCAAGACGGGGACACAGACGTGGCGCTTCGCCGCGAAGGATGTTCGCGACGTGGTGTGGGCGGCCTCGCCGGAATATTTGTGGGACGCGTCGAGCTACAAAGGCATCCTTGCGCACGCGTACTACCGGCCGAGCGCGATTGCGACATGGAAGGACGCGGCGGACATGGCGCGCATGTCGATCCAGGAGTACTCGGAGCGCTGGTTCATGTATCCGTACCCGCAGATCACCGCCGTCGAGGGCCCGATCAGCGGCATGGAGTATCCCATGGTCGCGATGGAAGCCCGCAGCGCCGACAAGTATGAGCTTTATAACGTCGTGACGCACGAGATCGGCCACATGTGGTTCCCGATGATCGTCGGCTCGAATGAGCGGATGCACATGTGGCAGGACGAAGGTTTCAATACTTTCATCAATACCTTTTCCGAAGCGCGACGCTATCCGGAGAAGGGCGATCAAATGACGCGCGCCGCCGGCGAGCGCGGGCTGGTGACGCAATACATGGAGCACAACGTCGACGAGCCGCTCGAGATCAACCCGGACCGCATCAACCCGCAGCTGTTAGGCGAAAACGCGTATGTCAAGACGAGCGTCGGTCTCCAGCTCCTGCGTCA
>QHUV01000010.1 GCA_003222065.1 Gemmatimonadota bacterium
CAGGGGGAAATCGATGTAGCGGAAGCGGATGATACCCTTGTCAACAAGCCGCGTCCGTACATCCGGCTCGGTGAGTGTCGCGAAGCGTGCGCACTGCGGGCACTCGAAATCGCCAAACTCGATGACCTCGAGCGGCGCTGAGGCAGAGCCGATCATATATCCGTTAGACTGGACCTTCGGCAGAGTGCTGTCTATCGGACTGACCTCGCGATCCGCGGGTCGTCTCGTCATCCAGCTCAGCGCACCGATGCCGGCAACGGCGACCACGACGAGCGCGAGATAGAAGATGCGCGTGGAGTTCTTGGCCCGTCGCGGCTGCTCACGACGCTTCCCCTTGGATGGCGTGGACTTCACCACTCCGGCTCCTCGTCCCCGCCCGGCATCCAGTCGGTTCTGTCCCATTTCGATTTGTCCGTATTGGTCTCTTGCGCGTCCCGCACGATCCGGCGGCTCTCGGCAACGTCTGGCGTGTCGTAAGTCGCGCGCACTTCGTAGTGAAACAGTTCGCTCTTCACGTCTCCGATCAGACGCATCAGTTCGCCCGCTTGCTTGAGCAGACTTCCCTGCGCATCGAGCTCTAGAATGCGACCGGCCAATGCGCGCAACAGGGCTTCGAGATTTCTCGCGCGCGCCTCGTCATAGGTCTGTTCTGGCTGATTTGACTCGTCCGCCATGCAGAGTGCTGCCTCGATAAGGCCGAGCCGTGGCAATCCGGCAACTGGCCGTCTCTTCGATGAGGGAAGGAAGCTATGGCCTGACCAACCTCGGTCAAGCGATCCACGTCGGTTGTACGCGGTCGGCTGCCGGTGCAGCACCGCTGACGAGCGACCACCGATCACCGACTTCCGACAACGTTCTTGACCTGGCACACTTCGCGAATAGCATTGCCGCGGCCGACTGGACGCCCGGAGAAGGACGATTCACGGCTAGGAAAGAGAACGCGCCCGTCGCGCCGACGCGTGCTCGGTTCTACCCTGATTTGCCGAGGAGGCTCCCATCGACGCCGATCTGCTGCGCATTCCCGTGGGACCGGGCTCCATGCATGTGGAGCGTTATGGCCACGGCGGCGCCGCTGTTCTGCTCGTCCACGGGTTCGGCACCTGCAGCTTCCTGTGGCGAGACATCGCTCCCGAGTTTGCGCTCGCCAATCGCACCGCGTTTGCGGTCGACCTCTTTGGGTACGGTGAGTCGGATCGCCCGTTCGACGCCGATTTCAGCATCGCCGCGCAGGCGGAATACCTCGATCGCGCCCTGACGGCGCTACGCGTGGCGCGTGCCACCATCGTCGGCGTCGATCTCGGCGCGGCGATCACGCTGCGGCTCGCTGCTACCAGGCCGGAGCGTGTCGAGCGCATGATTCTCATCAATCCGATCGCGTACGACGATGTGCCCGCGAAGGACGTGAAAGATCTTCAGAAACACACGGGTCGTTATGCGCTTCGCATTTCGCGCGGGATACTCGGCGCCGCGCCGTTGATGCGTGACTTGCTGAGACAAAGTGTGGCCGACCCCTCACGCATGCCTGACAAGCTCGTTGCGCGATACCTCGCCCCCTATGTCGGGAGCGAGGGACTCAATCATCTTCTGATTTTGGCCCGGTCGATCGACGCCGAAGATCTCGATGAGATCGAGCTCACGCAGATCGATCAGCCGACGATGATCATTTTGGGAGAGCAGGATCACTTTCTCACGCAGCGTGCGCGGGACAAGCCGGCCCCCGAACGCCTCGCGGAGGAAATTCCTGGATGCCGGCTCGTGCGTCTGCCCGCAGTCGGGCGTTTAGTCCCTGAGGAGTCGCCCGAAACGCTGATCAACCTCGTGCTCGACTTCGACGGCGCGAGTGCAACGCGATGATGCGTCGTGACGCGACACAACTGCGCGGAGAACCATTTCGGAACGACTCCTGCACGCTCGCGTCCAACGAATTGCCGCATGAGCGCGTCTGTGAGACGGGGCCATTTTCGGTTAGATTTGTTTTGTATTTCACCCTCTAGACTCGTACATGGCCAAACAGAAGAACCGGAGTAAACCTGCAGCGGCCCCGACACCTTTCGAGGAAGCTCGGGACGAGCTGTTTCAACACATCATGCGGTGCGGTGTCGTCGAATCCGCTCCCGAACATCAGGGCGAGTGGTTCAACGAAACGCTCCAGTACATGACCGAGCGTTTCCCGGAGCTCACTTCCGATCAGCTCGGCGAGCTCCGCAAACTGGGCGAGCGCTTCGCTCAGCCGCCGAAGAAGCACGAAGCGGCAGATGTGTCTGCCGCGTGAGCGTGTCTGAGCAAACCGTCAAGACGTGCTGCCCCGATGAAATCGAACGCCTCCATCAATGCGATGGAGGCGTTTCGCTTGAGAGTCCTATCGTCCTCTCGATCGGTATGCTCGCGCGGCGATGCCGACACGTACGCCGCCGCCGAGACCCGCTTGTAGCGCCGGCACGACGGCACCAATGCGTGGCGCTTCCAGATCGACGATGACGACGAGATACTCGTGCGTGCGCGCGCCATCGGCGAAGATCACGCTGATGCCGCCGCCTATCGAGAGACCCCAGCGCGCCTCCGCGAATGGGTCGAGAAGAAAACGCGCCAGGGCGTCGACTCGACCGCTGTGATGATTCACCGCATCACGTCTCGTGACGCCGCCGGCGCCGTCGATCTCCAATCGCATGTAGCTGCCGAGTGGCAGATTCGCGCCGACGCCAGCCTGCAGCGTCCCGGATTGCGTCGAGCGCACGTCGATCGCGTCGATACGCAATTCGAGCGGTGCAAACGACGAACGCGCCGGTTGCTGCGCGCGCGCCGCGGGCGTGAGCGCGAGGAGCGACAGCACCGGCCAGAGAATTACTCCGGACCGAGGAGCAAGAGCGAGCGCAACGCGCGAGCGCGGTCCGTGCATGGCGCTCGAAAGCTAGATGTCGCTGCTGGTGCTTTCCAGCGCGCTGCTTGCCTCCATTTCACGCGGGGTCTAAGCTTGGCCAGTGTCGATGGTTCGTCAAATCGATTCGCTGCTGGTGTCTCTCCCCCTGCCCCGACGCGCTTGTCTCGCGATTACCAGCACATCGTCGCCGATTTTCTCGGCGTCCCGGCGAATCAACTCGGCGATCGTGCGCTGATCAGCGGGTTGATTGTCGCGGCGGCCAGTGCCGCGGGGATGAACGCGTCCGGCGTGCCGACGATGCACGAGCGCAAAGCGGGCGGCTTGACGGCCGCGCTGTTACACGACGATTGCCACATCACCGTTCATGCCGTGCCCGAGCGGGAGCTTCTCCTGGTCGACGTCCTGACACCGCGCGCGCTTAACGCATCGCGCGCCGTCGACGTTTTTGCGCGCCGATTGACGGCGCGGCAGGTGCATCGCGACGCCCGCGACCGGGCATAAGAGCGTCATGTTTCGCATTTACTCATGAGCGTCTGGCTTCCGCCGGCACATCTCGCGTTGTGTCTCGTGATCGTCGTATGGGACATCGTCCTCGCGGGACGCATCGCGCGCGTGCCGCAGGCGCCGCGAGCGTTCGCGTCACTCACCGGGCTCGCCGGGCTGCTCGTCCTCCCGGCGCTGGTCGTCGCGCTGGCGACGACGACGGTCATTACCGGCCGCGCGATTCTTTACGTCGATTGGATCTGGCCCGTGGTGCTCGTCATATTCGCCATGCAGGCTGTCTATGCATTGACGCGCCGCGTCGTCAATCCGGCGTGGGGCATCCCGATCGCGATCTACGACGTCATCATTGCCGTCGCCGGTGTCGTGCGGTATCTGGCGTCGCGCGGCATGGAGCCTCCGCAGCCGCTCCTGCTGTTGCTCACCGCGCATACGGCCGCCCTCTCGCTGGCGACGACGTCGGCGGCAATCGCCAATCCGCTGTATCTCAACGTGCCGATGATCGCGCCGGCATTTCCAGCATTGCGCGCCGTCACGGCGAGCTTCCGCGCCTTACTCTCGGCGGTCGCACTCGGCTGGGCCGTCGGTATCGCCTTTCAGATCCCCGTCGCCATCAAGGCGGTGAGAAGCTATCACGCGCACGCGTCGGACCGGCTCACCGAGCGCCCCGAAGGCGATTTCGCGATCGGCGTGAAGCTCTTTCCCGACATCGGCAGCCCACCGCCGCCACCCGCCGTCGCCAGCGATCTCGCGCTGGCTGACACGCTCACCGCGGAGGTCGTCGCCATTGTCGTCGTCCCCGACGTCACCAATCAGGTGCTCGACTCGCTCACGCGCGCCCTCGATCAGCTACAGCGCGACAGCACGCTGCTGATCGTGACGATCGGCTATCGGGGCAAGCTCCTCCCGGAGCTCCGCCGTGTTCCGCTCGATCCGCGCACGCGCATCGCCGCGATCCGGCGAGTCGTTAGGCGATTACGCCCCGACATCCTCGTGCCCGCGGAAGATCCGTACGGCGTGGGCGAGCGGTTGGTGGGCCGGTTACAGCTGCCGGTCTGGGAGGACTACCTCACCGCCGCCGCCGCCGCGGCGAAGTCGATCGACCGGCGCGTCCGCATCGGCCTCTCCGCGTCGTCTTTCGACTCACGCGACAGCGCGCTATATGCGTGGGCCGCCGGTCCCGCGTCACCCATCGACATTCTCGGCTTCTCATTTTTCCCCGACCGACGCGGCGCGGAAGCGCTCGACGCATACACCCGCACCGCCGACCGCTGGATGAGCGTCGTTCCGCCAGCCAAGCCGCATTGGGTCTTCGCGGCTGGCGGTTACCCCCTCGCCCATGGCGAGGCAAGTCAGGCGCAGGCCATCTGGGATCTGCTCTCGTGGGCGACCGCGCATCCCGCGATCAAGGGACTCATCGTGTACGAGGCCGGCGACTACGGCCAGGCGCGCGGCCTCCGCTCCCCCAGTGGTCGCCTCCGCCAAGCAACGCTCTATGTAATGGGAGCGATGCGAGCGCTCCGCGAAGCGACGGTCACGACGCCGACACCTTAGGTCGCGCGCCTCACACGGCCCGGCCTACCCCACGAATGATCCCCAAGACGCGCCGATTCGGATCGAAATGTCGCTGCGCGAGCTGCTGCATGCGCCTTGCCGTGACCGCGCGCACGCTATCCTCGAACGTTTCGAGATCACTCAACTTCCCGAATAGCCACGCGTCGATCACATCCGACAGCACCGAGCTGCCGCTCTGTTGCTGGATCGCATGGACCCCAATGGCGTAGGTCTGAGCGCGCGCCAACTCGTCCGCCGATACCGGCTCCTCGCGCAGACGCGCGAACTCCGCCAGCAATCCGTCGCTGGCCGCGTCCTCCTTCTCCGGCGACGTCGCGATATACGCTCCGAACGTGCCGGCTGCTCGCCGCGCCGAGCTGAACGCCGTCACCGTGTAGCATAACGACAGCTTGTCGCGTAGCTCGTCGAAGAAACGTCCACCGAGTCCGCTGGCGACGCTCGCGATCATCGCGGCCGCGAACCGGTCGGTCTCGGCGCGCGATGGGCCGGGAAAGAGCAGCGCGATTGCCGTTTGTGCCTTCTCCCGCCGCTCCGCGGATATCGTCACCCCTGCCGGCCAGTCAGCTGTGACGATCGGCGGCGACGGTGCGCGCCCGAGCTCCGCGAATTCGCGCGCTGCGAGCTCGGCGAGTGCGTCCGGATCGCCGTCGCCGACGATGCCGACGACGGGTGCCGCGCGCGGGCCGAGCACGTGCTCACGGTGCCACACGGCCACGTGCGTGTGCTCGATGCTGCGCAGCGATTCCTCCGTCCCAGTCGCCGGAACACCGTACGAATGACCACGAAACGCCGCCTGCGTCGCCAGCCGCATCGGATAGCGGAACATGTCGTCGCGAGACGCGATGACGTCGGCGATGGCGACCGCGCGCTCGGTTTCCAATACCTCGGGCAGGAACGTTGGGTGCTGCGCCACATCGGCAACCAGCGCGATCGCCGCCGCCACATAGCTCGATGGCACGGAGATCGTCCATCCAAAGCTGTCGCTCCCTACCGCGCCGCCGACGCTCCCACCGAGTAATTCCGCCTCCTCGGCGATCTGCACCGCGGTGCGCGACAGCGTTCCCTTCTGCGCGGTGCGCACCATGAGTGTCGTTAGGCCGCCGCTCGCGTCCGTCTCCTCGGTCGCTCCACCGAGCGCAAAGATCCCGACGTGCACCAGCGGAGCGCCTGGTTTGAGCCGGACCAGAATCGGCAGTCCCGAGGCGGCGCGGTACACGCGCACGCCCGCCTCCTGTTTCTCGAGCTGCACGGCCGGCACGTTAGGCGACGGCGGGCCGGGTTCATAGGGCGCGCTCGTCGCCAGGGCTTCCGGCCGTGCACGCTCGAGGAGAGACAGCATCGCACCGCCGTCCGCGGCTACGGGCTCGCTCCCGTTAGGCCGGTACACAATCACCCCCGCTTGCTCCGGAGTCAGATACCGAGTAGCGGCGTCCGAGAGCTGCTCGCCCGTCGTTGTGAGCAAACGCTCCACGTACCAATCCCCGAGGCGCCAGTCGCCGAGCGCTTCCCACTCCGCGAGATAGTTGGCCTGGCCTTCCATGTCCTCCAAGCGGCGCACCCATCGTGACTCGAACAACCGCTTCGCCCGCGTCAGCTCGTGGTCGCCGACGCCCTCCTCGCGCGCGCGCCGCACCTGATCCCAAGTCGCGCGTGCCGCGTCCGGCGTCGTCGCCGGTGGCGTCTCGGCGTGCACGACGAACACACCGAGCTCCGTCGGCGTGTAGTCGTACGCGCTCACCCCCGATGCGAGCTTGCGCTCGCGCACCGCGCGGTACAATCGCGACGCACGGCCGGCGCCGAGCACCATCGCCAGAAGATCGAGGGCGGGCGTGTCGATGTGCAGCGTGCCCGGCGTCCGCCAGCCAAACGCGAGCTGTGTCTGCCCGATGTCGCCGCTCATGTCACGATACCGAAAGCCACCGGTGCCTTCTTCGGTCGGGCCAGGCGATCGCATCGGCGTGCCGCCGTGAAGTCCGCCATACAACCGCTCGACTTCCTGCATCGCGTCGTCTGTATCGACGGCGCCCACGATCGAGAGAACCGTGTTCCCCGGGTGATAGAAGTTCCGATAAAAACGCAGCAGTGCATCGCGCGTCAGCGCGCGCAATCCGGGCTCACGGCCAATGCGCCAGCGTCGAATGCGATGCTTGTCGTGCAGCAATTCGTACAGAGTTTCCGTCGCCACCGCCGGCGGATTGTCAGCCTTGCGTTTCGCTTCCTGAATGATCACCTCGAGCTCACGCGCGAGCTCCGTTGAGTCGATCAGCGAATTCGCGTAGGCGTCCGCTTGCACCTCGAGCCCCTGGCGGAAACCCGATGCCGGCAGAACCGTGTAGTAGCTCGTGTGATCGTAGATGGTCGCGGCGTTGAGATACCCGCCGACGGCTTTGGTTTGCTTTGCGATCTCACCGACGCCGCGCGTCGGCGTTCCCTTGAAGTACATGTGCTCGAGCACATGGGCGATCCCGACGATGTCGTCCGTCTCGTCGAAATATCCCGCGCTCACGAACGTCACGATGGCGACGACGGGCGCGGAAAAGTCTGATTTGATTAGAACTTTCAAACCATTCGGCAGCACCGTGCGATGCACGCTTGCTGCGTCGATCGCGTAGAGTGGAGAAACGGTCATGAGGGCAAGCTAATCACTCCAGCTGCCGCCCCAGGGCCATGATGGCGCGAACGCGTTATGGACGCGGCGTTGCGGGGACGGGCATCGGCATGCCGGGCGACATCGCCTGTCCGGGCACCGGAGCGCCCGCCATTACGCACCGGCTCCAGTCCCCTTGCCCGGCGCGGTTCAACCAGACCTGCCCCTCCGTCGGCCGGCCGAGCCGTATCATCGCACAACCGAGATAGCCCATCGCCATCCGGTCGCCTGTATCGGCCTGTACTGCTCGCACGAGGAAGCGTCGCGACAAATCGTAATTGCCCGCGCTGAACAAGTACAAGCCGAGCTCGCGGAGCGCGACCGCGTTATCGGGGGCAAGCTTTACCGCGGCTTGTGCTTCTTGCGCGGCGAGCGTCATGTTGCCGACTTCTCGTGCCATACGCGACAGGTACACGTGCGGCAACGGGTCGTTGGGATTGTCGCGCGAAGCCTTCGTGAATTCACCCGCTGCCGCTTCACGCTGACCGCGCCGGTAGTCATCGATTCCGCGTTGCAGCGCATCCTGCCCGCCGCCGAACCAACCTTGTGAGTATGCGCCGAAGGCGAGCCCGCCGAGCACGAGGACGATGAGCGCGGCGAGCACCGCCTTGACCCACGGCTCCAGGCCGTCGCGCGGCGGCGGTACCGTCTCGGGTGCCCCGAGCGGCGAGCTGCGCATTCCTTCGGTGTTGAGCGCCATCGGTGCACCGGCTGTCGCGCCCGCGTGGTCACCCATCAAGCCCGATTCAAACTTGAGAAACGCGTTCCGCGCCGCGTCGAGATCGGATGGGGACGGCTCGTAGTCGGTGGCATGGGCGCGCTCGTTCGCCGCATGGAACTCCGCGAGCGCGTTCGCTTGCTCGAACGACAGGAGCTGACGCTGCCGCGCCTCGCGGATCAGCGGTTGCCCGCTCAACGTCGTCCCGCCCACGAGTGAACGGAGCGCGGTTTCCACCGCGCTCCAGCTCTCCATCAAGTCCGCCGCCAACTCCTCGAAGTGTCGCGACTGATCCAGCCGCGCGATCGCCGGACGAGCGCGATCGAGCGCGGCCAGCGCGCTGCGGCGCCCGATGTCGTTCACCGGACGATTCGGAGCAGACCTGCGTCGGCGCTACCTTTGATGAAGCTCTCCGCGTCGCTCGTCGGAATCTGCACGCCCGTCTCACGGAACCCGCGCCGCGCCGCCCGACGCATGAAATCCTGCATCGTGTGCGTGGGATCGCCTACCGCGTCGCGCATGCGAAGCACGATCTCGTCCCACGAGCCGGCGAACTTCGTTCCGTCGCGGGCGACGATCTGGTGCGCGCTACTCGTCTCCTCCTTCTGGTCCGCGAGACCGCTGAGCAGTGTCCCGAACAGCTCGAGCTGTCCTCGGGCGATCTGTGCCTCCCGCGTCGTCTCGTCGGTGGCGTGACGCGGATCGAGCTCCATGAGCAGTTCGTCGACGTCATCGAGATCGCTGGCCAGCTCCGAGAGCCGGTCATCCCAAGGCTTCAGCTCGGGATCCTGCTCCGTCACCTTGTACAGCGTTCGCTTCAATTCGATGAGCCGCCAAATCCCAAGCTCGTCCCAGTGATCGTCCGGTGTCGTCTGCTCGAGATGATAGAGCGCGCCCTCGTACTCGCCGCGATCGTAAAGAATGTTCGCGAGATAGATCCGCGCTTCCGAGTGCTCGTTGTCGAGCTGGAGTGACCGCCGCAACGACGCAATCGCGGCGTCGTCGTCTCCCAGGCGGTGATGCGTGTACCCAACGCACGATACCGCCTCGGCGGATTCGGGCGCCTGCTGTACCGCCGTCTCGAAAAATCCCTTGGCGCCGTCGAAGAAGTCCGATCGCTCACGGATCGATCCTTCACGAAAGAGCGCGCGTCCGATCTGCAGCATCAGGTCGATGTCATCGCCATAGCCGAGCTCCAAGGTCCGATGAAAGCAGCGCAGCGCCGCTTCATCTTGACCGAGCTTCAGCAGCGACTCGCCAAGTCCGGCGAGTCCATCCTCGTGCTCGGGTTCGAGCACGAGCGCATCCTCAAAGCTGCGTCGCGCCCAACCAAACTCTTCGCGAGCCAGCTGGGCGTATCCCACTCCAATGTGCAGCTCTACCGCGTTCGGGTAGAGCGCGAGTCCCTCTCGGAGCACACGGAGCGCCTCTTCATATTGGCCTTCATTGTAAAGCTGATGGGCGCGCTCGTCGTACTCTTCAGAACTCAGGAACGGGGTGGGCATCGTGAGTAAGCCTCCAGCTCTGAGGGTCTTCCTTGCCTATAGTACCCGGGGGTTCTGGGAAGTTCAATGGTTTTTCCAGTCCCGAAATCGGCGCATCAACACTCAATCGCCGTGCTGCGTTAGCGATCGCAAATTCATGTATTTGCGCCGTACGTCGTTCACGCGCGGTACGCTTCACACCTCCGTTTGCGAGACACGCCCGACTCAATTCGCGAGCGCACATGCAATGTCCGCGGCCAACGCCGCGTTGTTCTCGAGTAGGGCGAGATTCACGTCGAGCGACCTTCTGTTAGTCAAACGACTGACAGCCTCCAAGAGAAACGGCGTCATCGCGGGTCCTTCGACTCCCTTGCGTTGCGCCTCTGACAACGCGTCCGCGATGGCAGATTCCACCTCGGTAGGTGATAGCGCGTACTCCGCTGGCGGAGCTTGAACAACGAGGACGCTCTGTGTATTGCCGAGACCCCAGTGATTGCGCGTGATTGCTGCGATCTCGCCTGCAGTGTCACAGCTCACGTCGAGCGCAATTCCGGTCTGCGCGGTAAAAAAGCCCGGCAGCTCTTGCGTTCGATATCCGATCACTGGCACGCCGAGCGTCTCGAGTCGCTCCCACGTAGCGCGGAGGTCCAAGATGGATTTCGCGCCCGCGCAGATCACGACGACGCGTGAGCGCGCGAGCTCCACCAGGTCCGCCGACTCGTCGCGCACCTGATCGCTTCTCTCGTGGTGCGCGCGACGGTGCACGCCGCCGATACCGCCAGTCGCGAAAACCTCGATGCTCGCCAAGCGTGCGAGCGCGAGAGTGGCGGCGACAGTCGTGGCGCCGTCCACGCGACGCGTCACGGCGACGCCCAGATCCCGACTGCTGACTTTTCGAACGCCCTCTCGGCGAAGAAACCGCTTCAAATCATCGCCTTCCAATCCGAGAACGGGCTGACCGCACGAGACTGCGGCAATCGCCGCTGTTGCTCCTCTGCTCTCGACCGCCCTAACCATGCGCGCTGCCGCGTCGCCGTTCTCCGGGATCGGAAGTCCTTGCGCGAAGACCGAGCTCTCTAGCGCTACGACCGGACTCTTGCGAGCGAGTGCGTTCCGAACTGAGGGCGAGAGAGCGAGCCAGCGGTCGGTGGACACGCCGATAAGGTAAGTCGCCCTGAAAGCCTTAGGTCTGCCCGGGGGAGCGTGTTCGCATGCCGTCAGCCCACGTGCCGGCGATCGGCTTGGCGCTCAAGATCAGTCGGTCCGGCGCGCTTCCGAAGTAACGCACCGGCCAGCACGTGGTGAGCGTGAGCAGTGGCTCCTTGCTTTGAAATAGCGCCGGCGTCTCGTGACCAATTACTCGGCGACCGACGATTACCCACGCACCGCTGGACTGCGCTGTTTCCGTCCGGATGGTGTCGCCAAGCTGCAGTCTATCCAGATGGCTGAAGTGACGATCGCGGTGCGCCGATATCACCGCATTTCCGCGCATTCCTGGAAGCGCGCTACCCGGCAAGTGACCTGGCCCGGCATTCAGTTCGTCATCACCGACACCTTCGATCACAATCTCGTCGAGACGAATACGCGGAATCCTCAGTCGCGCGACCGGCGCTCCTGTCGCAATGGCTCCGACGGAGGTAGTCGGGACGTTCGCGCGATCCCGTGCTTCGGCAACGAGTGCCTGAGCCCGACGTTCATCCCACTGCCGACGCGCGACATCAGCGCGATACTGACCTACCAGGTATCGCCCAGCGACAAACACAATCAGCGTCGCCCCAAGAATAAAGAGGCTCGCTGCTCCAAACCGCAGGGCGACGTCGGCGCGACCGCGAATCATTCGAGGGAGCGGTCTACGCGCGACGCGCTCGGAGTCTGAGCAGCAGCATCCCGACGATCAGTGAGGCCAATCCCGCGACGAGATACGCGGGGAGTGGAGTCGCCGTATTCGGCGCGATCGCACCGTTGGAGAACGTTGTCGTCGTACGACCCGGCTCTACGCGCTGATCAGGCACAGCCGTCGCCACAGATGCCATTGCGGTGTCGTTGGCGGTCGCGACCTTGGTGCCAGGCACACCCGCGGCCGAGTCCACCCAGGCCTTCATGTCGGTGAGACTCATCCGCGCGACACTGTCGGCGCGCGCCTTGGTGACGGCGACTGTCGTCTTCGCGGAATCCACTGCCGCTTGGCGAGGTG
This sequence comes from Gemmatimonadota bacterium, assembly GCA_003222065.1. Classification (GTDB taxonomy): domain Bacteria; phylum Gemmatimonadota; class Gemmatimonadetes; order Gemmatimonadales; family Gemmatimonadaceae; genus AG2. The sequence continues at coordinate 11,998 of QHUV01000010.1, forward strand.
GCGCGACGAAGGTCGTGAACTGGGCCGACAACACTGCTGGAGTCAGAAGTGCCGCGGCGGAGAAGATCATGGCTGTCGTTGCGGAGCGAAGCGTCACAGGAGTCCTCCTCATCATTGCCTCTTTTGGAGGCATAGGTCATGCCCGCCTGCCTCAGCGCGAATCATCGGCGCGCTCCGGGCGGCGAGGCCACGTACGCAGAATCGCCTCGCCAATCTTGCCGAGCGCGAGCTGCGCCTCGTTGTCGACCACCCATCGCGTATCCGCGTTCTGCTTTGTGAGCGCGCAAGCAACAACGCGGGTCTGCAGCCGGAAGAGCGCGCACTCCGTCCTCACGGAATCGGTTGCGCCCGTCTTGTGCGGGACCGCAAGCCCGGCGACCGTCCGCTGCATCAACTCCATGTCCTGGTTGTTGGCCAGGATATCGAGCATCGCCGAGTCCGCCTTGGGAGTCACGGCCTTGCCATTCGCCATCAACTCGAACAGCCGCGCCATTTCGTTGGGCGTCGTGACGCCGAGCCCATATTTAACGGAGCTGTCTACCGCGACACTGGCGATCCGCAAAAAGACCTTCGAGTGCACCTTCGTGTGCGGAAGCCCCAGCGCTTCCATTTTCTGCCACACGCGCCGGATGACGACTTTGTCCAACAGCAGATTCGTCGCCGTGTTGTCGCTGAGGATGCTCATCAACACCGCGGCATCGCGCACGCTGAGCGTCATCTGCGGATGCATGAACTGCAGGACGCCGGATCCCGGTACCTGATCGATCTTGAGTAGCGTCAACGGATCGTCGAGGGACAGCATCCCCTTCTCAGCCAAGTCATACACCGTGACCAAAATCGCGACTTTTATCAAGCTCGCGGTCGGGAATGTCTCGTCGCCTCGCACCGCGAGTCGTTCACCGGTGTCGAGATTGTTGATGGAGTAGCCGAGCACGCCGTGGAAGCGATGCACCAGCGAATCGAGCGTGCGGTGAAGCGCGACGGTATCCACGGACTTCGTCTGTGCACCGGCGCGCGCGGATGCATAGAATGGCGATGAGAGCGCGACGAGCAGCGTTAGGCGAACGAGTGCGGTCATCAGGTCGTGGATGGTTGAAAGTTCTGCGTGGGCCGCGCACAGGAGAGTGGCACCGATGCAACTGTCTGACAACCACCAACTCGTGGGCCGGCCTTCACCCGTGACGAGCCGCTGCTCCGTTCTTGGAGTAGGCCCGCCACTCGCCAGTCGCGATCGCGCCATCGATCATCGCCACCGCGCGCTCGAGCTCGTCGTCGCTCGTGTAGAAGTGTGGCGCGATGCGAATCCCGGCATTCGGGCGATAATCCACCAGGACGTCGTTTGCCAACAGCACCTCCGATACTTCCTCGCCGTGCGGCACGTCGAACGCGACGGTTCCGCCGCGTCGCGATGGATCGCGCGGTGCAGTGACGCGATAACCGCGCGCGTCAGCCAGCTCGATGAGCCGCGCGGTTTGTCGCATACTCTTGGCCCGAATGCGATCGATGCCAGCCCGGCGCACGATACGCGGCCCCTCGACCGCCGCATAAAGCGCCGGAACGACGGGCGTCCCGTTCAGCCAGCGAAACGCGTCGTCCGCGTACTCCATGGCGCCCTCAA
>QHUV01000236.1 GCA_003222065.1 Gemmatimonadota bacterium
CGGAAGGCGTCAGTGGAAATGTCGCACGGTGTGTCTTCCCTGCCCTGAGGTTCGCGGAAAAGGTCGCGGATTCGTAGCCGAGTCGCCGAACACCCAACGTCACCGGGCCAACAGGGAGTCCTGGCAGCTCGAAGTGCCCTGAGTCATTGGAGATTGTTCGCAGTGTGCTCACTGACACGAGCCACACTTCGGCTCGGGAGAGAGGCACGCCCGACGTGTCAGTCACGGTGCCGATGAGCTTTGCCGTGGCGACCGGAGGCGCCGCGCCTTGTGTGGTCGCCTGCGATCGCGCCGCGCTTGGGAGAATGCATGCGGCCACGACCGACGTGCCAAATGCAGCGGCACTCAATGTCCCAAGGGACGCTCGCAAGGTCCGCATGACGGCTACGCTAGTGTGGGGAGTCGACTCCAGCAAGAAGCTTTTCGCGCGCCTGAACTGGGGCATCCGTGGTCCGCCGTTCACGGCGAGAATATGTTTCGGGGCCTTCGCTTGCTCGCGCGGAGCAGCACCAAACTCTTTCAGGATTTTGCGAACCATGGCCTCGTTCGACGTGATCTTTATCGGCGGTGGACCCGCCGGCTACGTGGGTGCGATCCGCTGCGCGCAGCTCGGTCTATCGACCGCCGTCGTTGAGCGGGAGGGATTAGGCGGGACCTGCGTGCTCTGGGGGTGCATCCCCGCCAAAGCGCTTCTCGAGTCGGCGGCCATCGCGAACCGGTTGCAGCACGCTAAGGAGTTCGGAGTGACCGTCGGCGACATTAAGCTCGAATACGGCGTCGCGATGAAGCGTTCCCGTGCCGTGAGTCAGCAGAACTCGAAGGGCGTCGAATTCTTGTTCAAGAAGAACAAGATCAGCTGGCTCAAGGGGGTGGCGAAGCTGGCTGGAAAGAACGCGATTTCCCTCAAGACCGCGGAGGGAAAGGAGGAGAAGCACGAGGCGAAGAAGGGTATCGTCGTTTCCACCGGGTCTCGAGTGAAAGGACTGCCTCAAATCGGCCTCGAGCTCAATAAAACCACCGTCATCTCGTCCGATGAGGCGCTCATTCTTGACGATGCCCCGAAGACCCTCGCCATCGTTGGCGCGGGCGCCGTGGGCTGTGAGTTTGCGGACGTCTTCAACGCGTTTGGTTCGCAGGTGACGCTGATCGAGGTTCTTCCCGGCATCCTCCCACTGGAGGACGCCGACTGTTCCAAGGAGCTCGATCGCGCCTTCAAGAAGAGAAAGATCGACGTCCTCGCCAGCGCGAAAATCAGCGGCGTCAAAGTCGGGAAGAATTCCGTCTCTATGGTCGTCGAGGCCGGTGGGCAGAAGAAAACACTCGATGTTGAAAGGGTGCTCATCGCCGCCGGCCGCGCCCCGAATGTCGAGGAGATCGGCCTCAAGGAACAGGGGGTTCAGCTCACGGAGCGCGGATTCATCAAGATCGACGCGAAGATGGCCACCACCGCGCCTGGTATCTATGCAATCGGTGACGTCGCTGGTCCGCCAATGCTCGCCCACAAAGGCTCGCGCGAAGGTGTCACCATCGCCGAGATTCTCGCCGGCAAGCACACGCATGGCGTCAACTACGGGAATATTCCAAGCGCAACGTACTGTCATCCTGAAGTCGCGTCGATCGGACTCACCGAGAATCAGTGCAAAGAAAAGAAGCTCGAGTACAAAGTCGGTCGCTTCAACTTCTCGGCGAACGGCCGCGCGCGCACGTCAGGCGAGACCGATGGCTTCGTGAAGATCATTCGCGACGCGAAGTACGGTGAGATTCTCGGCGCGCACATCATCGGGGCTCACGCTACGGAGTTGATCCACGAGCTCGCGGTGGCGCGGGAGAACGAGTTCACCGTCGAGGAAGTCGACCTGGCGATCCATGCTCACCCAACCCTCGCCGAAGCGGTCGCCGAGGCGGCGCTCGATTCGATGGGGATGATGATTCACGCCTAGTGCGCGGTCTCTTCGTCGTCGATCTCGGGCGCCGGTCTTACGGCGACGCACTCGACCTGCAGCGGCAGGTGGCGCGCGCGCGCATCGTCGGCGATGTGGATCAGGATGTACTGCTTTTTGTCGAGCATCCACCCGTGGTCACGCTCGGCCGCTCGTCGAAGGCCGCTCACATGTTGGCGACGCCCGAGCATCTGCGGCGGCAAGGCGTCGAGCTGTTCGAGGTCGAGCGTGGCGGCGACGTGACGTTCCATGGCCCCGGGCAGCTCGTCGGGTATCCGATCATCGACCTCAAGCGGCATCGGCAGGACCTGCACTGGTATTTGCGTCAGGTTGAGCAATTTCTCATTGACGCACTCGCGACGTACGGCCTGCGCGGTACCCGGCGCCCTCCCTATACCGGCGTCTGGCTCGACGAGCGCAAGGTCGCCTCGATCGGCGTGCACGCGCGCGACTGGGTCACGTGGCACGGCTTTGCGCTGAATGTCGCCACGGACCTGCGCTACTTCGATCTCATCGTGCCATGCGGCATCCAGGCGGTTCAGATGACGTCCTTGAATACCGAGCTCCCTAACGCGACACCTGCTCTTTCCTCCGTCGCCGAGCGCGTGGCGGCGGCCGCCGCCACCCTCTTCGACCTCGTACCACAACAGATCGCCGAGTCCGAGCTCATGGCTGCGGCGCACACCGTGGTCCGATAGCCATGGCGGAAGCGCCGCGGCTCTATCGTCCGCGCGAGCGTGAATCGACGGCGGAGACCGCGGAGCATCCGCTCGACGATCTAACGGCACAGCTCAATTCCGAGCAGGCTGCGGCCGCGATGTACGGCGACGGGCCGCTGCTCATCGTCGCCGGCGCGGGATCGGGCAAGACGCGGACGCTCGTCTATCGGGTGGCGCACCTGCTCCAGCGTGGCGTGAAGCCGGAGCGCGTTCTTCTTTTGACCTTCACCCGGCGCGCCGCGCACGAGATGCTCACGCGCGCCGAGCGACTCGTCGGCTCGCTGAGCGGCCACGTGCACGGCGGCACCTTTCACGGCACCGGGAATCGCCTGCTCCGAATGTTCGGAGAGTCGGCGGGTCTGCCACGCGATTTCTCGATCATGGATCAGGCCGATGCCGTCGATCGCATCGGTATCGCCCGAGCCAATCTCGGTTATGGCAAGCAGGAAAAGCGATTCCCGAAGAAGGAGACGCTGCACTACATCTACTCTCGCCACGTCAACACCGAGATTCCGGTCGAGGACATTCTCGGCGGCGAGCTGCCGCAGTTTGCCGACTTTACCGACGACGTCCTGCGCATTTTTGCCGAGTACACGAGCGGCAAGATCGAGCGCAATCTCGTCGATTATGATGATCTGCTCATCTTTTGGGCGCTGATGCTCGAGCATTCCGCGCCGCTCGCCGATCGTATCGCGTCGCTCTACGACCACATCCTCGTCGATGAGTACCAGGATACGAATCTCATGCAGGCGCGGATTCTCCGCGGCATGTGTCGATCGCACCAGAACATCACGGTCGTGGGAGACGACGCGCAGAGCATCTACTCGTTCCGTGGCGCCAACGTTCACAACGTCCTCGATTTTCCGCGGCAGTTCCCTGGCGCGCGGCTGGTGACACTCGAGCAGAACTATCGCTCGACACAGCCGATCCTCGATGTTACGAACACGCTGATCAGCCGCGCCGAGGAGCGGTTTACGAAGAATCTCTGGACGAACCGCACCGGCGGGGAGATGCCCTGGCTCGTCGGGGCGCGTGACGAGCAACAGCAAACCAAATTTGTCATCGATCGCGTGCTCGAGTTGCACGAGGAAGGGACGCCGCTGCGCGAGATCGCCGTGCTCTTTCGTGCCGCGTACATGTCGGCGGACCTCGAGATCGAGCTTGCCAACCGCCGCATCCCGTTCGAGAAGTGGGGTGGACTCAAGTTCCTCGAAGCGGCGCATGTGAAGGACGTTCTGGCATTCCTCCGCGTCGTCGAGAATCCACGCGATGACGTCAGCTGGTACCGGATTCTCATGCTCATGCCGGGTATCGGCGACGTGACGGCGCGTGCGGCAATCGCATCGCTGGCGGAAGGGGCGTGGGATAGCGACGCCTTC
>QHUV01000237.1 GCA_003222065.1 Gemmatimonadota bacterium
TCGACGAGCGACAGTCCAATCCGGGTGCGGTGGAGCTCTGGTTCGGCACGCACCCGACCGAGGAGGGCCGGATCGCCGACACGCAGGCAATCATCAACAAGATCGACCCGGCGATTTTGCGATCACTCACCTATGACTCGCCGCGGTTTCACGACTTCAAACAGCGGGTGCAGTCGCTGCCGGCGCCTCCGCCGCAGCGCCGGCAATAGCGCCGTTATAGCCGCGAGACGACACCGCTCACGAGCCGCTCGAATTTGGCGGCGGCGCGGGCCGTCGTCTCGATCACCTCGGCGTGCGTGATGGGCTCCGTCGACAGCCCGCAGGCCATATTAGTCACGCAGCTCACACCGAGCACGCGCATGCCAAGGGCGCGGGCCATGATCACTTCCGGCACTGTCGACATGCCCACTGCGTCGGCGCCCATCAAGGAGAGCATGCGCACTTCGGCCGGAGTCTCGTACGTCGGACCGAGTAGCCCGCAATAGATGCCGTGGGCGAGAATGATTCCCTCGCCGAGAGCTATGTCTCTCGCCAACGCGCAGAGACCCGCGTCGTAAGGCGATGACATGTCAGGGAATCGCGTCTCGCCATCCGCGACCGGCCCGATGAGCGGATTCCGAAACATGAAATTGATGTGGTCGCGGATGATCATGAGGTCACCGGGGCGCAGAGTCGGTCTGATACCGCCGGCGGCGTTGGAAACGATTAGAGTTCGCGCGCCTAACGCGTGGAGGACACGCGTCGGGAAGGCCGCGAGTGCCGCGTCGTGTCCCTCATACATGTGAAAGCGTCCCGCCAGCGCGAGCACGCGTCGGCCGGCGAGCCTACCCGCCATCAGTACACCCGCGTGCCCGGCCACACTCGCGGATGGAAAACCGGGGATCTCGGCGAATGGAACGGATTTGCCGGTCCACCTCCGCGAGCAAACCGCGACGCTCTTCCCACGGCAGAAACGCGGCCGCGAAGCCGTTCCGGGCGATGGCGCACAGCTCGCCGAAGGTAAAGCCGAGATGCATCGCCGCGGCCTCGTATTCATCGGTGAGCGTGGTGTCGCTCATCAGACGGTTGTCGGTGTTGAGCACGACGTGCAAACCGCGATCGTAATAGCGCCGGAGCGGGTGGGTATCGTAGCGCTCAGTCGCGTGCGTCTGGACATTGCTCGTTAGGCAGATCTCGAGCGGAATCCGCCTGTCGTTCACGTATTGCGTCAGCGATTCGTCCTCGATGAGACGCGTCGCGTGGCCGATCCGGTTGGCGCCACACACGTGTACGGCCTGCCGCACGGACTGGGCATCATCTCCCTCCCCGGCGTGACACGTGCAGGCGAGATCGTGATCGCGTGCATATCGAAACGCCGCCGCGTGGGTTGCGGCCGGATGACCGCGCTCGCCGCCCGCGAGATCGAAGCCGACGACCCCCCGGTCACGATACGCAACAGCCAGCGCCGCCAATTCTCGCGAGATCTCGGGCTCCATGGCGCGCAGCGCACAAACAATCACACGGGCGACTATCTCATGGTCGGAACCGGCGCGCTGCAGCCCGCGAAGCGGGGCCTCTATCGCCTCACCCAAATCGAGTCCGCCACGCACATTCAGGATCGGCGCGAAACGGACCTCGAGATATTTGACGCCGTCATCGGCCGCGTCCTCGGCGAGCTCGTACGCGATCCGCTCGAGCGCGTCGGCAGTCTGCATGACGGAGAGCGTGACATCGAATCGGCCGAGATAGTCTTCGAGATTTCTTGCGTCCGAAACGCGCATGTAGTTGCGCAACCCTTCGGCGTCAGCACGCGGCAGCTCGACATCATACTCGCGCGCCAGCTCGAGGAGCGTCGCCGGACGAACGGACCCGTCGAGGTGGCAATGCAGGTCCGCCTTTGGCAGACAGCGTAGCAGCTCGCGATCGATTGTCGGCGCCATGCGGTTATGGATCGTCAGCGGCGCCGGCCGAATCGACGTCGCCGTCCGCGGCGGCCCGCTTGCGAGACGGTGCGAGCCGGAAGATCGAGCCAGCGCTCACGCGGAAGTCCGCGGTGACGGGGAGGCCGCGACTATCGGTGATCACGCGGTCGCCGCGCGCAACGGCCACCGCTTCGTCCTCGCTCCAGCGACGGACCGCGTCGAGCACCGACGAGCCGGGCGGCACATCGACGGCGGCGGCATTGACGAAGACGCGCACTGAATCAGCCGTGCTCACACTCACGGCGCCGGCGCGATAACGAGGCGCTTGTCGGTCGGCGCGGCGACGGGCTGCGGCAAGCCCTGCAGATAATCGACGAACGCATCGAGATCCACCAGATCGAGGTTCTCGGCGCGCCGAACGGTATCGAAGCCGAGACCACTACCACCCGTATACTGAAAGTCGTTGACGACGACCGTATACGAGCGTGCGTCGTTTAGCGGCGCACCGTTGACATGGACCGACAGCACGCGCGCACCCGGTGCGCGCGTGGTGTCGTATTCGACGAGCATGCCGCTGATATGGACGATCGGCCGCCGGCGTCCGACCAACTTCTCGACGTAGCCGCGCAGTGCTCGACCATCCAACGTCACGCGATAGAGGATGTTGCCGAACGGCTGGACCTCGAAGAGGTCACCATACGTCGCCGTCCCCGATCTCAGCGGCGCGCGGATGCCGCCGTTGTTCATCATGCCGATATCGCCCTTGCCTTCGACGCGCATCGCGTCCGCAATCAGGTTGCCTAACGCCACCTGTTCCTCGGCGCCGGCCGGTGATTTCTTCATGTATTCGGCGATGCGCGCGATCGGGCGGCTGACGCGCTGCGCGACGGCTTGCGTTGCCGCGGTGACGATGGCCTGAATGTCCGCATCCGCCGTAATCGAATCGGGCAGCACCTCGCGCACCTCGTGGCCCGGCGTGCCGCCAGCTTGCGTGTGTATCGGCAGGTCGATCACGTCGATCGCTTCGCCTCGCGATCGCCCCTGCACGATCGGGATGCCGTTGACGATCGAGTTCACGAGCGAATGTGTATGCCCGCTTATGATCGCGTCGACGCGCTGCGTGACATGCTGCGCCAGATCGACGATCTCCCCCGCGCATCCCGACTCTCCGGTGCGATCGCAGAATGCTCCGGCATGCGCGATGACGACGACGACTTCGGCACCATCGGCACGGAGCTGCCGCGTTAGGCTGTCGACGATCGGCGCGGCGGTTTCGAAGCGCAGACCGACGACATTCGACGCCTTCGTGGACGTCGCCGTCCCGCGCGTCGCGACGCCGATGATGCCGACCTTGATCCCACCACGGACGATGAGCGTATCGCCCGGGATCCACGGCACGTGGCGGCCAAGCGTATCGCGCACGTTCGCGCCCAGGATCGGATAGTGTGCTTGTCGCATCCGCGCCCGCAGCGTGTCCTGACCCCAATCGAACTCGTGATTGCCTAACGCGGCGGCAGTCAGTCCAAGCCGGTTGAAGACGTCGACGATCGGCCGGCCGAAGGCGAAGTTCGAGGCCGGCGTACCCTGAAACTCATCGCCGCCGTCGAGGAGCAATGCCGTGCACGCCGGCGCCACGCATTCGCGCTCCGCACGTTCGATGGCCGCGGCGACGTACGCCAGACCGCCGCGCATGACGCCGTTCGCATCCGGACGCGGCTCGAGTGCCCCGTGGATATCGTTCGTGCCGATGAGCCGCAAGCGACGGCCATTCGCGACGGACGCCGGAGCGCGCGTCGCTCCCTCTCCTGGAATGCGATGCATCGACGCGTACGCCGTGCCGATGGCCGCGTTAGGCACGATCTCCCAATTGTGGTGTGCGTAATCGGCGGGATCCAGCGTGCGCCGGCTCCGAACTTCGTCGATGAGAAGTTGGCGGATCTCCAGCTGACGGTTGTCCAAATTCTTGGATCCAGCGAGCATCGCGTACCCACCGCCGCCGGTCTGCCGATAGTTGTTCAGCGCGAAGGTGAAGCTGTCCGTTGCCGCAATCGGGCGGCCCTGGTACTCGAGCCGCGTGATGCGCGCGCCGACCGGCTTCGAGACGTCGATGGTGTAGTCCGCGCCGGCGACAATATCAAAATTGAAACCCGGAATGGACGGATCGACGCCGACGGTCCCCGCGGGGTCCGAGCGAAAATAGCGCGCGCTGAACTCGAGATAGTCGCGCAGCTGCCGACCCGTAATCCAGATCTTGCGCAGCGTATTGTCGTACGGGTAGAGGGCCGCGAGGCGAGCAACCGTGACGTCTCCCGCGGGGAGGTTCGCGTCGAGCGAGAACGCGGCGGTGGACGCCAGTTGTGCGCCGCTCGCCTTGCGCTCGACATCCAAAATGAAATCGATCAGCGGCGTGTCGACGACGCGGGCCGAATCAGCACGCCAGACGACGGGCGCGGTACCGATGGGTTGCGAGACGTACGCGATCGTCGCGCGATGCGCCCGGTCCGTCGCCGCCAACAGCGCGGCATTCTCGTCATGGCCAGCCGACGGAATGAGCACGCTGCGCTTGTCGGCGACGTGCCACCGCGCACCGTCGCGCACGATGCGCAGGTGCGCGACCGCGACGCTCGTCGCCCAGTTCTTCGGCTGCATGAGCAGCGCGCCGCCGATTGCCGAATGGCCAAGCTCTTTGTGGGAGTGGCCGTAGACGATGAGATCGATCCCCGGCACCTCACGCGCGACGCGCGCGCTGACATTCTCGCTCGCCACGCCCGTCGACACCGTGTCGTAGCTCGAGGGCTCGTCGAGTCCCGAGTGGAGAAGGACGACGACGACGTCAGCGCCGGCCTCGCGCGCCGCCGTTACGGCGTCGCGGACAGACGGCACGATGTCACGAACCACCACGTGCCCAGCGAGATTGTCGCGATCCCAGAGATTGGAGCCCGGAGTCGTACCGCCCACCAGCGCGATCTTCACACCGTGCCGCTCGATCATCGTCCAGGCGTCGAACGCCCGGCGGCCATCGGGCGTATACGCGTTCGCCGCGAGTATCGGAAAGTGAGCGTCGCGCATCATGCGGCGTAACGTCGGCAGTCCATAATTGAACTCGTGGTTGCCGACCGCTGCCGCGTCGTAATGCATCGCGTTCATTGCCGCGGCAACCGGATGCGGATGCAGCGAGTCGCCGGCAATTCGCGCGGCGACGAACGTCAACGGATTTCCCTGTAGCAGATCGCCCGCGTCGACAAGTACCACACGCCGAGGATTCGCGCGCCGGAGCGAGTCGACGATCGTGGCCGCTCGGGTGAGCCCGCGCGCCGGCTCGGGCACTCCCGTGTAATAGTCCCAAGCGCGCAGCCGACCGTGGACATCGGTGGTTGCGGCGACGACGAGATCGACTTCCTCGACGGGCGGCGCCAAATTCGACGGCGAGCGGACAGGTAGTTCGTCAGACCGAGATGTCGTCGCTGGGCGAGCGCAGCAGCACAGCGCCATGCACGCGAGCGCCACGCGCACTACGCGACGCCGTTGCCGCGCATCGAGCGACGGGGGATGCATCATGGCGACAAGCTAGCCGCACGACGCAAGGCATGGCAGTGTATGCTTATACATGATCGTGACAGAGTGGCCGCTTCACTCCCACCGCGGTCCCAGTCAATTTCGGCGACGTCGTGCCGGGTTCCACGCGTGCCGACCGCTGACAGGCGCATGAAGCCGCTGATCATCGGTATCGCGGGCGGCACCGGTTCAGGCAAATCCACCGTCGCCAGAAACGTCGCCAAGGCGCTTCCCACGGTGTCCGCATTCCCGCCGCCGAGGTGGTCGTCATCGACGGGATACTCCTCTTCGCGGACGGCCGCGTGCGCGACCTGTGCGACGTCAAGGTGTTCGTCGACGCCGACGCGGACATTCGTCTCATCCGCCGCATTCGCCGCGACGTCAAGAAGCGCGGGCGCTCGCTCGACGACGTCGTCGATCAATACCTAACGACCGTGCAACCCATGCATTTGCAGTTCGTGGAGCCGAGCAAACGCTACGCCGATGTCATCGTACCACGCGGAGGACATAACCCGGTTGCCATCGAGATGATCATCGCCAAGATCCAGCGCCGCTTGGAGGCGAACCGCGGCTCGCGCACCTCATCCGCGACCGAGGGGACGCACGCGTGACCGAGGCGCTACCGCTGACAGGTCAGCGCATTCTGGTCGTCGACGATGAAGCCGATATCGTGGCGCTCATTGTCTATCATCTCGCGAAGGCCGGGTATCGCATCTCCACGGCGGCGACGGGTCTCGACGCGCTCGATGCCGCGCTGCGTGAACGGCCGGCGCTCATCGTCCTCGATCTCATGCTGCCTGGTCTTTCGGGCTACGAGGTGCTCGAGCAGTTGCGCGGATCCGAGCCGACCAAGGGGGTTGGTGTGCTGATGCTCACGGCTCGCGTCGACGAAGCCGACCGCGTACGCGGTCTCGCGTTAGGTGCCGACGATTATCTCACGAAGCCGTTCAGCCCACAGGAGCTCGTCCTGCGCGTCGGCGCCATTCTTCGACGCATGACCTCGCCCGTTGCCGAGCCAATGGACATACTTGCCATCGGACCGATTCAAATCGACCGCAGCGAGCATCGCGTCGTCGTCGAAGGAGCGACGATCGACCTCACTCCGACGGAGTACAAGCTGCTCTTGATTCTCGCCGAGCGGCGGGGACGCGTGCAAGCACGCGCTCATCTCCTCGAGACGGTGTGGGAGGCGGCGCCCGACATTCAAACGCGCACTGTGGATATGCACGTCCAGCGCTTGCGGGCGAAGCTGGGCGACGCGGGCTCGCAGATCGAGACGGTGCGTGGGTTCGGCTATCGCCTCAGGGCGGAAGCGGTCCCCGCGCAATGATTGCCGACCCCGGACGCCGCGCGTGACACTCGCCAAGCGTCTCCTGCTCGGATCGCTCGTTCTCGTTTGCCTACTCGTTGCCGCCATCGTCGCGCTGTCGGGCAGCCGGCTCGAGAGGCGCCTCGTCCAGGAGGCAACGGCCGAGCTGACTCGTGAGGCGCGTTTGATCGGGTTGTCATGGAAGCCAGGCGTCGTCCCTGATGCGCTCGCCGATTCAGCCGGTGTGGCCCTCCAGCGGCGCGTGACCCTCATCAATTCGTTAGGCGTCGTTGTCGGTGATTCGCGCTTCAATGGCGAGGAGCTCCAGCATCTCGAGAATCATTCCAGTCGTCCTGAGGTCGTCGTGGCGCGGAGGGGCGTGGTGGGCGTCGGCCATCGTCGCAGCGCGTCCGCGGGCGATGAAGAACTGTACGTCGCCATTCGACACTCCCTCGGCTTCGTGCGGGTCTCGATCAGCACGGCCACGCTCCGTGACATCGTGTCGGGTGCGCGGCGGGACGTGCTCGTGGCCGGCCTGATCGCGGTCGTCGGCTCCTTGCTCCTCGCCTACCTCTTTTCGCGGAGTGTGACGCGGCCGGTCGTCGAGCTTCGTGATGTCGCGCGCGCTATCGCCGCCGGTGACCTCGAACGCCGGCCGTCGATCTCGGCGCCGGGCGAAATCGGCGACCTCGCGACGGCGCTGCACCGAATGTCCGAGCAGCTCGCGACACGGCTACACGCGCTCGAAGCGAACGACGCGTTGATGTCGGCGCTGCTCGAGTCGATCAATGAGGGGGTGGTCGCGATAGGCGGGCGTGGAAGCGTGGTGCGACTGAACGAAAGCGCGCGCGAGATGCTGGGCGTCGAGAGCCCGGTCCCTTTCCCCGCCGATCGCCTGCCACAGGAGCCGGCGGTGCGCGCCGCGCTTCGCGACGCCGTCTCCGGTACTCCGACCGAGCCGCGCGAGATGGTGTTCGACGGCCGCACAATTGCGCTCACGGCGCGTCCGCTCCCGGACGGAGGCGTCGTGCTCGCGCTCCTGGACCTAACGACGCGCCGCCGCCTGGAAACGATTCGTCGTGACTTCGTCGCCAACGTGTCCCACGAGCTGAAGACGCCGCTCACCGTCATCAGCGGCTTTGCCGAAACCTTGCTCGATGCCGACATTGGCCCGGCGCAGCGACGCCAGTTCGTCGGCACCATTCAGGCGAACGTGGTGCGGATGCAGCGCATCGTCGATGATCTGCTCGACCTTGCGCGCTATGAGTCGGGTGGCTGGGTACCGAACCCTGTCTCCGCCGACCTCGGTGTGGCCGCGAGCGAAGCACTTGCTCTCGTCCAAGCGGAGGCAGCGCGCCGAGCGCTCGAGCTCTCCGTTACGGTTGCCCCAGGCGCGGAACGGGCTACCGCCGATCCGACGGCGCTCCGTCAGATCTTGCAGAACCTCGTCGAGAACGCGGTGCGCTACACGCCGTCCGGAAACGTGACTGTCTTCGCGCAGCGACAGGGCAACGGCACGGTCGTCGGCGTACGGGACACAGGGGTCGGAATCCCGCGCGAGCATCTGACGCGCATTTTCGAGCGATTCTATCGCGTCGACGCTGGACGGTCGCGCGAGGTTGGCGGCACGGGTCTCGGCCTCGCCATCGTGAAACACTTAGCGGAAGCCCACGGCGGCTCGGTGCGCGCAACAAGCACTGTCGGCGCTGGCACCGAGATCGCCGTTTTTTTCCCAGACAGGTGATTGCTGTTTAGGTGTCACCTAACCACTGACCACCGTCACCCGACCACTGAATAGATTCCCCGCGTGGCAGCTACCTCCTCGGCAGCGCGGGAAACCGACGCGCGACGCATTGCGGCGATCGACATCGGCTCGAACTCCGTTCGACAAATCGTTGCCGACGTGTCCGGCGGTGGCGGCATTCAGGTCGTCGACGAGATGAAGGCGGCGCCGCGACTCGCGTCGGGCCTCGGCGACACCGGGTTATTGGCGGATGACGCGATGGGCCGCGCGATCGAAGCGATCACGCACATGGCGACGCTCGCTCGCCAGCTTGGCGCGGAGCGGATCGAGGCGGTCGCGACGAGCGCCGTGCGCGACGCGGGGAATGGCGAGGATTTCCTGCATCGCGTACACCGTCAAACGGGACTTCACGTCCGCGTCCTCGATGGCGAGGAAGAGGCTCGCCTGAGCTTCCGCAGCGCACTGGCGCATTTCGAGCTCGGCTCGGGGCGCGCCGTCGTTGCCGACATCGGGGGTGGATCGCTCGAATTGGTGCTCAGTGTCGACGGCGTCATCGAGCGCCTCGCCTCGCTCCCCCTCGGTGCGGTGCGTCTCACCGAACGCTTTCTGCCGGATGGCTCGACGAGCCCGAAGGCGCTGAAGGCCTTGCGCCGTGACGTTCGCGCGCAGCTCCGGCCGCACCTTCCCGTGCGCGACTGGCGCGGCGCGCCGATGATCGGCTCCGGCGGCACCTTCACGAACCTTGCCGGACTCTACCTAACGAGGCAGGGCATCTTCACGGCACGAAGCGTTCATGCCGCGCGCGTTCCGCGCGGCGACGTCGAACACCTGCTCGAGATGCTGCACGCGATGAGTCCCGCGGAGCGTCGCGGTATCGAGGGACTCAACGCCGATCGCGCCGACATCATTGTCGCCGGGCTGGCGGTCGTCGCCGAGGTGATGGCGCGGCTCGAGGCGCGTGAAGTGCAAGTCTCCCGCTACGGCATCCGTGAAGGGATTCTGCTCGAGGCGGCGCGGGTGCGGCCCGTCGTCGCCGATCCGGGTGAGGCGCGAGAGCGATCGGTGCGCGAGCTCGCCGAGCGCTGCCATTACGAAGTGCCGCACGCGACGAACGTGCAGCGACTCGCGCTTCGCCTTTTCGACTCGTTCGGGTCGCGACTCCGGGCGAGCCCGGTCGAGCGCTCCCTCCTCGCCGACGCCGCGCTCCTACACGATGTCGGTTACCACATAAGCTACGACCGGCACCACAAGCATTCTTATCACATCATCGTGCACGCCGAGCTACTCGGCGTCCCGCCGGCCGAGCAAGTCGTAATCGCCAATGTCGCGCGGTATCACCGGGGCGCACCGCCGAAGAGGAAGCATCGCAACTTCGGCGCGCTCGACCGCGAACTCCGTGCCTGCGTCCGAAGACTAGCGGCGATCCTGCGCATTGCCGACGGCTTCGATCGGGGCCACACTGGCGCGGTCAAGACGCTCCGCGTCCGCTGGGTGAAGCGCGCGCTACGCATCACGCCCGTCGCGAGCGATCAACGGGCGTCGCTCCGACT
>QHUV01000238.1 GCA_003222065.1 Gemmatimonadota bacterium
TCGATTACGTCCTTTTCGCATTGCCAGCGCCACCCAACGTAATCAGCGCGAGAGTTCTCGAGGGAGAGGACGATCGCGCCGATGTTCTCTGGCGGCTTGCCCTGGCCATCGATGGTCGAGCGGTCCTACAGCGTGATTCGCGCGGAGCTCGTGTCGACATCTTTCGCGCCGGCCGACGTGCGGCGCTTGCATCCGCGCTCTCGTTTGGATTGCGCGGTATCATATCGGGCCTAACGATTCAAACGCTAGCCGTTCGCCCCCACCTTCGCTTCTCAAAGTCCCATCACGTCTTGCTCGTCCTGGCGCGCGAGGTTCGCGCGCCTGTCACCGAGATTGCACCAGGCGTCACCGTACGATACGACGAAGCAACCGAGGACGAAGTTCAGCGACACCCCCTCCGCTTCGGACTTGGGCTGTATTTGAATCGCGTGGATCCCAGCGTCCGACGCCACTTCGTCGGTCGTGTCGATGGTCAGGTGGGGTTTCGAATGGCGCTCAATTTCTCCGCGCCCGTACTCGACCGCATGGTCTTGCCATCAATGGGTGCTTCGCTCGCGTCGCCTGTCGCGCTGGTGAGTCAATGCGCAACTGAGCCGAGCTTTCGCGGGCTCTCGATCTACCCGGCCGCTCTGCAGTGGCTAGCTCAATGGGCCGGCGAGCGCGGAGTGCGCACCCTCGTTGTCCTCATTGAACCGACCAACACCGCGTCGCTCCGAGGGGCGGCCAAGGCAGGGTTCAAACGCGTTGGTGAGGTCGCAACACAGCGCTAAAGAGGCGGGGTGCGGCTCTGGGTTCGAGCCTTTTGATGACGAACGCCACCGCGGGGCGCGATATCGATCAGCGCTGCATGCCATCGTGATCGAGATCACGACCAAGATACACCCGCGGAGGATGCGCTCATGTCTGGCCAGGATACGCCCAGAGCATTAAGTATTCGGGAGTTGCCTCGATCTGAAAGGCCGCGTGAACGGCTCGTCGATCTTGGAGCACAGGCACTCAGCTCCGCCGAGTTGCTCGCCATTCTTCTTGGGTCGGGTGGATTGGGAAGAACGGCGCTCCAGTTGGGACAAAGCGTTCTCGCCGGCGCGGGCGGCTCGCTTCGTCGAATCGCGATGCAGCCAGTCGCGGCACTGACGTCTTTGACAGGCGTGGGAACGGCGAGAGCGGCAACGGTGCACGCCGCACTGGAGTTGGGGCGACGCATGGCGGCCGAGTCGCGGGAGGATGGCGCCCCTGTTCGCTCCCCGCGCGATGTCGTCGAGCTGTTCGCGGCTCGCTTGGAGGATCTCCCGGTCGAGGAATTTCACGTGGCAGTTCTGGATTCACAGCATCGGTTGGAGCGGGACATCATGGTCACCCGCGGCATACTCAATTCGTCGCTCGTACATCCGCGCGAGGTGTTTCGCGAGGCCATCGCCGAGCGCGCGGCGGCGATCATCCTCGTCCACAACCATCCGAGTGGTGATCCAACACCCTCCGCGGACGACCGTGTCGTGACGGACCAGCTGGTCGCGGCCGGCCGCTTGCTGGACATTCCCGTGCACGACCACATCATCGTCGGACGAGGGCGTTACACGAGCTTTGCGGAGGCAGGTCTGCTGTGACGGCAACGGCACCGATTGGCGAGAAGCGGGACTTCATCCCCGGTTGGCGCGAGGACGAGCATCCACTGCACGACAAGCTCGATCGCGAGCTCCTCGTGCGCGCCTATCAGTTCGGCGAACAGGCTCATCGCGGCCAGGTTCGCAACTCCGGTGAGCCGTTCATCACGCATTCGGTCGAGGTTGCGAAGATTCTCGCCGATCTCCAGCTCGACTCGACAACGGTCGCGTGCGGGCTGTTGCACGACGTCGTCGAAGACACGAAGATCGCGATCGCCGACGTCGATCGCGAATTCGGCCGCGAGATCGCGAGCATCGTCGACGGCTTAACGAAGATTGCCAAGCTGCCCGCGGGAGGGTCGACGCAGGAGCGGCAGGTCGAGAGCTACCGCAAGCTGCTGCTCTCGATCGCCAAAGACGCGCGGGTCATCATCGTCAAGCTCGCCGATCGGCTGCACAACATGCGTACGCTCGACTTCCTATCCGAGGAGAAGCGGCGGCGCATCGCGCAGGAGACCCGGGATCTCTACGCTCCCCTCGCCCATCGTTTCGGTATGGCGAAAATGCGGTGGGAGCTAGAGGACCTCGCGTTCAAGCACCTCGAGGCTGAAGAATATCGCGCGTTGGCGAAGAAAGTCGCACAGAAGCGTGGCGAGCGCGAAGCGTTGATCAAGCAGATGCGCGAGCCGTTGCAGAACGCGCTTACCCGCGCCGACATCCACAACGTCGATGCCACGGGCCGGCCGAAGCATCTCTGGTCGATCTACAAGAAGATGCAGCAACGGCAACGGCCGTACGAGGAGATTTACGATCTACTCGCGATTCGTGTGCTGGTCGACAGCGTGCCGGATTGCTACCACGCGCTCGGCGTCGTTCACGACCAGTGGACCCCCGTTCAAGAGCGCATCAAGGACTACATCGCCCAACCCAAATCGAACGGCTATCAATCGCTCCACACGACGGTCTTCGGCCCCGGTCGACAGCTGTACGAGATCCAGATTCGCACGCGCGACATGCATCGC
This sequence comes from Gemmatimonadota bacterium, assembly GCA_003222065.1. Classification (GTDB taxonomy): domain Bacteria; phylum Gemmatimonadota; class Gemmatimonadetes; order Gemmatimonadales; family Gemmatimonadaceae; genus AG2. The sequence continues at coordinate 2,624 of QHUV01000238.1, forward strand.
ACCGCGGACTTCGGTATCGCGGCGCACTGGCGATACAAGGAAGACGCGCCCTCCGACGAACTGGATCGCCACCTGACGTGGTTCCGTCAGGTGCTCGAGCTACAGATGGACGCGAAGACGCCTGACGAGTTTCTCGAGTTTTTGAAGCTGGATCTCTATCAGGATGAGATCTTCGTGTTCACGCCGACGGGCGACGTCATACAACTACCCAAAGGTGCCACACCGATTGACTTCGCCTTTGCCGTGCACACGGAGATCGGCCTCCACTGTGCCGGCGCAAAGGTAAATGGACGGATCGCGCCACTTTCCCGTGCGCTGCGCAATTCGGAGACGGTCGAGATCATCACGTCGGCTACGGCGAAGCCGTCACGCGATTGGCTGGCCCACGTCCGCACGGGCCGGGCTCGCCACAAGATCCGGCAGGTCATGCGGCGGGAAGCCCAGCAATCGGCGACGAAGCTGGGACAGGACATCCTCGACCGAGAGCTCAAGCGCCGCCGCTTGCCGAAGATCGGCGACGACGCCCTCGATCGCGCCGCCCACTCGTTGAGTCTCACCGATTCGACCCATCTGCTCGCGTCCATCGGTCAGGGGGACGTGAACGTTCTGCAAGTTCTCAAGTTCTTTCATCCTGATCTCGACACGAACGCCGACGCGGCGAAGCCGAGCGCGCTCGGGCGGCTTGTCGACCGGGTGCGCGGATCGAAGGGCGTTCGCATCCAGGGCGTCGATGGGTTGATGGTGCGCTACGCCCAGTGCTGTCAGCCCGTTCCAGGGGACCCAGTGGTTGGCTATGTCACGCGCGGCCGGGGCGTCAGCATCCATCGTGGCGATTGCCCGAATCTTCTGCTCCTGGCGCACGAGCCCGAGCGACGACTGGAGATCGATTGGCAAGAGGCGCAGGGCGAACGATTCCTCGTCCGTCTTGCGCTCGAAGGCAACGATCGGCGGGGACTCTATGCCGATATCGCCGCCGCTGTGAGCGCCACGGGCACCGACATAAAGAGCATGGACCTGCGGAGTAGCGACGGCAAGATCATGGGCTCGGTGCTCGTCGAGGTCGAGAACCTCGTCCACCTTCAGAAGATCGTGAAGGCCGCGCGCCGAGTGAAAGGGATCACTGAGGTGGCTCGGCGGGAACGGCTGACGCCCGAGTAGCGATGAGCAGCGGAGATTCGTTCTCCGCTGGGCGGCCTTCTGGTGACCCCGAACAAACGCCGGAACCCCCTGCTATGTTTCAGGATGCCCAGCGCCGCCTTTGACCTTCAAGCGCCCTTTCAGCCCGCCGGCGACCAACCAAAGGCAATCGCGGAGCTTTCTCGCGGTCTCGAGCAGGGTGAGCGCTTCCAAACCCTTCTCGGCGTAACCGGGTCTGGGAAGACGATGACGATGGCCAACGTCATCAAGCACCATGGCCGGCCGACGCTCGTCCTCTCCCACAACAAGACGCTCGCGGCTCAACTTTACGGAGAGCTCAAGAGCTTTCTCCCGCATAACGCGGTCGAGTACTTCATCTCGTATTACGACTACTACCAGCCCGAGGCATACGTCCCCTCGACTGACACGTACATCGAGAAGGACGCCTCGATCAACGAGGACATCGACCGGTTGCGCTTGCGCGCGACGTCGAGTCTCATGGAGCGCGACGATGTCGTCATCGTCGCAACCGTATCCGCCATTTATGGCCTTGGCGATCCGGTGCAGTACAAGGAGCAGATGGTCACGCTCACGAAGGGCCAGCGCATCGTTCGCGACGAGATTCTGCGCTCCCTCGTGAAGATCCAGTACAGCCGAAACGACGTTGCGTTCGAGCGCGGCACATTCCGAGTGCGCGGTGACACCGTCGAGATCTTTCCGGCTTACGAGGAACAGGGCGTGCGCGTCGAGATGTGGGGAGACGAGGTCGAGCGCATCTCGAAGATCAATGTGCTCACCGGCGAGACCATCGCGAGCCTCGATCGCGCCGCGGTGTATCCAGCGAAGCATTTCGTGACGCAACGTCCAACCCTCGAGCGGGCGGTCACGCTGATCCGCGCGGAGCTGCAGGAGCGGCTCACGCTGCTGCGAGAACAGGCTAAGCTGCTCGAGGCGCAGCGTCTCGAGTCACGAACGAACTTCGACATCGAGATGATGCTCGAGATCGGGACGTGCGCCGGAATCGAGAACTACTCTCGTCATCTTTCCGGGCGAGCGGCTGGCGAGCGGCCGGCGTGTCTCTTCGATTACTTCCCGGAGGATTTTCTCGTCGTCGTCGATGAGTCC
>QHUV01000239.1 GCA_003222065.1 Gemmatimonadota bacterium
ATCGTGTATTCGGGAAGTCTCTCCATGTCGGAGCGAGCGAAGCGTCTGGCGGCCTTCAAGGCCGAACCGCGGGCGGTATTCGTCGCGACCCGCGCCGGCACGGAGGGTCTCAATCTCCAGTTCTGCAACGTGCTCGTGAACTACGAGCTGCCCTGGAATCCGATGGTAGTCGAGCAGCGCATCGGGCGTATTCACCGCATTGGGCAGACGCGCGAGGCCCACATCATCAACTTCGCCGCCCGGGGCACGATCGAGGCGCACGTGCTGCGCCTTCTCGATCAGAAGATCAAGCTCTTTGAGCTCGTTGTTGGAGAGCTGGATGTCATTCTCGGCGACTTCGGCGGCGCCGATAGCCTCGAGGAACGCCTCGCGGCGGCCTGGCTGGGCGCCGCGTCGGACGAAGCGTTCGAGCAGCATGTGGAGGTCATCGGCAAGGACATCGTCGCGAGCCGCGAAGCAGGGATCCAACAGGAGCAGCTGAATTCCGACGTCGCCTCAGACGACAATGCGGGACGGCTGGAGCGCGAGTTTCAGCACCTCGCCGTTCCGGCTCGCGTTAGGCTCGGCTATGGTACGAACCATCTTCAGCTCGCGCGCGGTGTGGAGGCGAAGCGGCATCAGATTGGACTTCATGTCGGCGAGATTCTCGAAGCCCTCGATCACACCGGGCCAGTCGAAGACGCCGGCGTGGATCCGGAGCATGGGCCGCTGATGCGCGTGACGGGCGTGACGGGTACGGGTCGCGGCATACGATTCACGGTTCAAGCGGACCGGCTTCCCATGACGCTCGTCGATATCTCGGCTGACGTCGAGGCTCGATTGTCCCCAAACAGATCATCCGCGCCCAAGCGGAGAGCCTCGTGACGCTACGTCCGTCGAAGCGCCGGAAGACGACCCGCTCAAAGTCTCGGAACCCCGCGCGACCAACGCGACCGCAGGAGGCCGATCATCGCGAGCCCCTTGCCGACGCGCGCATCCGACCGCTGCTCGAGCAGTACGTCGCGGCCGCGGGAGCGGAGCTCGAGGAGGTCGGGGACGGACTGGTCGAGCTCCATCTGCCACCCGCGGACCGCGCGGCATTTCAAAAACGCTCGAGCATTCGTATCGCCTTCACGCTCGACGCGCTCGAGCGAGACCCGGAGGCGGAGATCGCGGTCGTCGGAAGCCCGCTTGTCGAGCAGCTTGTTACCGCCATTCGGTCGCGCGGAAGCAGGGTCGTGCACGGGTCCATCGCTCCGAGTGTGCCGCCAAGCCAGGAGTCGGCCGAGCTACGAATTCCGGTCACGAACGGTACGGCGAGCGCGCCACATGTCGATGTCGCCCGACACCGGGTGGTGCGGCTGCTCGCGCGCGTCGTCGTGAGCGCCGGCAGCACAGTTGAGGAACATCTCATCGAGAGCGGGTACTTCGACGCTAGTAGCGGAACGACCGTTCCCGCCGACGTCGCCGCGGAATGCGACAAAGCCGCTGGGCCGAAGCGGACGCGTGTTCGTGGTGCGGTGCGGGGGGGCGTCGCCGTTCGCATCGAGCCGGGTCGAACCGGTGCTGAGCTGGTCGCGATCGCGCTGGCCGACCTCCGCGCGAGCTTTGAGCCTGAGGTCCAGGAGCTCCGAGCAGAGGCGGAGCGAGCACTGGAGTCGGAGCTCTTCCGCATCGACAGCTACTACACGGCCTTGCTCGCGGGCGCCGACGCGAAAGGCTCAGACGATGCCGATGCCGAAGCACGGCGGGCCTATGAAGCCGAGCACACGCGCCGGCGAGCCGAGGAGGAGCGCCGGCACCAGGTGCGGGTCGTCGTCCATCCCGTGCAGCTTACCGAGTGGGAGCTCCTCGTGCAGTGCGCGCAATTCGAGATCACGACCGTTAGGCAAGAGCACGCAGGACGGCTCGTTGCTCAACGCTGGTTGAATGGCGGCGGTGGGTGGACATTCGCTTGCCCCGGCTGCGGCGCGGTCAGTCCCAACTCGCTGTCCGTCTGTAAGTCGGGCCATATCGCCTGCGATGCGTGCGCATCGACGTGCAGCGCGTGCTCCGAGGTCTTCTGCTCCGACCACGGGATCGATGCCTGTCACGTGGACGGGAAGCCGGCGTGCAGCGAGCACGCGCACACATGCTCCTCATGTCGCGAGCCGTACTGCACGATGCACGAAGCGACCTGCGCCGACGGAGATCACACGGCGTGCACCAACTGCGTGTCGGCGTGCGCGCTATGTGCACGCGCCGTGTGCGACGAGCACGCGACGTCGACCGCGGCGACCGAATCGCGAAGCGCCCGCCGCCTCTGCGGCAATTGCGTCTGTCACTGCGAGGGGGGCACGAACGAGCCAGTCGGCCGAGATGAGGTCAGTACGTGCGCCAGCTGCGGCAAGTCAGTCTGCGAAGATCACAGAGCGATGTGCGACGTCGATCACGGCATTCACTGCTCGAAGCACCTGCGTCGAACCGACGGCTCGCGCCGGCTCGTGTGTGCGGAGCATCGCGCTGAATGCGCGCTCGAGCCGGGCGCGATGGTGGCGTCGGACGAAGTCGGATCATGCAGCGCGTGCGGCCGGTCGGCGTGTAACGAGCATTCCCAGACCTGTGTCGAGGACGGAGAGCGCTATTGCCATGAGCATGTGCTTGCGTTGCGCGGCGAGCCGGGCGTGTACGCGTGCGCGTCGCACGGGGCGATCTGCCACATCGATCGGGGCGCCTATCGACTTGGTCAGGTGGTTGCCTGCCCCGTGTGCGCGCGGTCGGCGTGTACGACGCACAGCGGAACGTGTCAGTCGTGCGGCCGCGTGGTGTGCCTCCGTGATCTCGATGTGCGGCGGGGTACGTGCGTGACGTGCGCGCGCCTAACGGCAGTCGCCGAACCGCCGGACAACCTGATCGCCGCCGCCGTGGCATTGCTCGGGAGCCGCCAGACGCCGAAGCACTGGAAAACCGCGCGCGACGCCGAGCACACGGTTGTCGAGGTGGATGTTGGCTGGAAGCGACAGATCGTCTTCGTCGTCCGGCACGGTGAGAATGTCTCGAGCGGCGGAAAGACCCACTCGATGGTGCGCTCCAAGTCGCTCCGCGGAGAGCGCTGACGATCGCCAAGGAGGTTCGGCGTCCGTTTCACGCCGACGGCGTTACTTCCCCTCCGGGGCTCGGCTGTTTAGTAAACACTTTCCGAAGGTCCTGGCCGCTCATGCCGGTGTTGTAGACCTTTGCGCCCGGCTCGAACTCCTTGCCCCGCGCGAGTCCGCCAACAATCACCGGCTCGAAGCCGGCGTCGCGCACGAGCTGCGCGGCAATTTCCAGTGCGTTGCGGTCGTCGCCGGCGAGGGGAATGCCGACGCGGTCGCCTTGCCGGTTGGCTTCCTTCGCGAGCGTCTTGTAATAAACGGTATTGAACGCCTTCACCCAGCGCGCCTTTGGAAACTGCGCCGCCGCCCACCCCGCCGAGCCTTCGGGATTCAGCGTGGCGTCGCGCGCGATGTCACGGTCGCGCTGCGCGTAGGCGTTGCCGGTGTCGAGAACGACCTTGCCGCCGAGCAACGGCGCCAGTTCCTGCGCCAGCTCGGGAATGGCGGTGAGCGGCACGGTGAGCATGACGACGTCGCCGAATTGGGCCGCTTCCTCCGGCGTACCGGAGGAAGCGCGGGTGCCCAGCCGCTCGATGAGTGGCTTCAACTCGTTAGGGTGGCGCGACGCGAGGCGCACTTCGTGACCGGCGTCGACCCACAGCTTGGCAACTGTCGATCCGATCATTCCCGCACCAACGATGCCGATTCGCATGTCGTCCTCCGCGAGCGTCAATCGCTCGTCATGATGAAGAGAGGTGCTCCGTCGAACTCGTAAATCGGCCGCAGCCGCTCGGCGTTATAGTATTTCTTCACGTCGACCACCTTTTTCTCCGACGTCACGCTGGTGATCGGGACGCTGTCGTACACGCCGTGATGGATGCTGACGAGGCGGCCGTACTGCTTCTTGAGTGTCAGGTCCAGCGCCAGGTTCCCGAACGCCATCGGAACGATCGAATCCAGCGCGTCCGGATCGCCGGAGCGGACGAGATAGCCGAGCCGCTGATTCACGACGTCGATGCGCCGGCCATTGTTGAATCGTGGTGAGTATTCTTTCAACGCCGAAGCGATCTTGTCACCGATGCCGCCCAGCTTGCGGTGGCCGAACATGTCCGTGTCCTCGCCCTCGAAGCTCATGCCTTTTTGCGACGTTAGGCGCGCGCCCTCGGAGACGAGCACCACGGAGTACATGCTCGGATTGCGGTTTCGGTCGTAGGTCATGAGCTCGGCGAGATGCTCGACGTCGGCGGCATACTCGGGAATGACGCATCGGTCGGCGGCGCCGGCCATCGTCGGCAGGAGTGCCGTGAACCCCGCGTAGCGGCCGAAGACTTCGATGACGAGGAAGCGCTCGTGCGAGCCGGCCGACGTGCGCAACGCGTGCGTGAGCTCGATCGTGCGCGTGACGCAGGTGCTGAA
>QHUV01000240.1 GCA_003222065.1 Gemmatimonadota bacterium
CATCGGTATCAAGCGTAAGCACGGACCAACACGGACACGTCACGGACATACACGGACGGTCCGTGTGAGTCCGTGCTCTTGTCCGTGTTGGCCCGTGCTTACGCTTTTACGCGCGACAAAATTCTGGCGCGAGGAATGCAATCGTGTTGCGCCAAATTCGCATTCCCCTCCGCGGCGACGGGTGCGCAGAGCTTTTGTCTCTGTGACTCACACAAAGCTGCTGCGCTGTCACGTGCTGTGGAAAACTTCGTCGCAATTTTCGCGTGATTCTTCGTGTCATGCCTCGTCAAGGCAAAGAAAAGGGGTAGTCGCGCGCAGGGAAAGCATTATATTGCCCGGGCGTTTTCCAACTGGCGGTGCGCAGCTGCTCCCTCCTCGTAGGCCGCTTCGAAATACGCTCCAGTAGTTCTCACCCCACAGTTCCGTCCCCACCAAACGCAGTTCGGGAGCTTCTCTCTCAATGATCTTCGAGTTCGAAGAGAGCGCGACGCAAGCCGCCCGCATGAAGGTCGTGGGCGTCGGCGGCGGTGGTGGTAATGCCGTCAATCGCATGATCGACGAGCATCTGGAAGGTGTCGAGTTCATCTCGGTCAACACGGACGCGCAGGCGCTGTTGGCCTCGAAGTCGGACGTAAAGATCCAGATCGGCAAGAAGCTGACGCGCGGCCTCGGCGCCGGCGCGCGCCCGGAGATTGGTCGTCAGGCGATCGAAGAGAATCGCGACGAAGTCTCGCGGACGTTGACGAGCTCCGACCTCGTGTTCATCACGTGCGGCATGGGCGGCGGCACGGGGACTGGCGCGGCGCCGGTCGTCGCCGAGCTGGCGAAGGAAGCCGGAGCCCTCACTGTCGGCATCGTGACCAAGCCGTTCCTCTTCGAGGGACGCAAACGCATGCGCCAGGCCGAGCAGGGCATCGCCGACATGCGGAAGAACGTCGACACGATGATCGTCGTGCCTAACGAGCGATTGCTCGCGGTGGTCGGGAAGGGCATTCCCTTCCAGGACGCGCTGAAAAAGGCGGACGAGGTGCTGCTACACGCGACGCAAGGCATCTCGTCGCTCATCAGCGTGACGGGCCTCGTGAACGTCGACTTCGCCGACGTGCGCACGGTGATGCAGGCGGGCGGCTCGGCGCTCATGGGCACCGGTATCGGCCGCGGTGAGAACCGCGCGATCGAGGCGGCGCAGCAGGCGATCAGCTCTCCCTTGCTCGACAACGTCAGCATCTCCGGCGCGACCGGCGTGCTCGTCAACATCACCGGCGGTGCCGATCTCACGTTAGGCGAAGTGCACCAGATCAACGAAATCATCCATGACGCCGTCGGCGATGACGCGGAAATCATTTTCGGCGCCGTGCACGAGCCGGCGATGCAAGGTGAGATTCGCGTCACCGTAATCGCCACGGGCTTCGATAAGGCGATGCAGCCGACGCTCGTCACACCGGTCCAGTCACTCTCGATGGTGCCGGCGCCGGGTGCGAAGAGCTCACCTGTCATCCCCTTCCCGGCCAATCGCCCTGCCCGCGTGAGCACCCCCGTCATGGGGCGTCCGCCGGCGAGCGACTTGCCGAGGACACCCCGCACGTCGGCGCCGCTCGACAAGGGCACCCAGGATCTCAGCGACATGGAGATCCCGACCTTCATTCGGAGACAGATGGATTGAAGGCCGTGATTGCGCGCGCCGCCACGTACGTGGTCGTCGCCATCCTTGTCGCCGGTGCGCTGTATGAACTGCCGCAGCTCCCGGAGAAGAGACCAGCCGAAGAGTTGTTAAGTGCGCGACAGCAGCGGATCGCCGACATCCCGTTGGCGATGCTCCGCGAGCGCATCGACACGCTCGCGAGCGGGGAGTCGCTGCGCGGTGTCTTCGCGCGCGGTGGCGTGACCGCGGTTCTCACCGAGCAGGCTCAAGAGCCTAACGATCATCAACCCGGGACGCGTCCGCGCCGGCATGCCCGTCGTCTTCCGCACGCCGCAGACGGATTCGGCGCCGACGGAAATCGTGCTCCAGCTCGCGATCGACCGCTTACTGCATCTCAAGCGAGACGGCGAGATATGGACGGAGTCCGAGGAGCGGCTGCCGTGGACGACCGATACCGTCGCCGTCGGGGGCAGCATTGCGTCGACTCTCTACGAGGCGATGGACTCGAGCGCGAAAGCGGTGCTCCCCGCCGGAGCCCGGCAGCAGCTCACCTGGTCGCTCGCCGACGTGTTCGAGTACAAGATCGACATGAGCCGCGACCTCCAGCCGGGCGACGCGTTTCGAGTGCTCGTCGAACGCTCGTCGTCGTCGAGTGGCGCGGTACGAGTCGGCAGAATCCTCGCGGCGACGTTCACTCTGTCCGGCACGGAGCTCCAGGCGATTCGCTACGCGAGTCAGAGCGTGCGCGGCGACTTCTTCGATCAGACCGGGAAGTCGATGCGTGCCGCGTTCCTTCGCGCGCCGCTCGAGTTCCGCCGCATCTCCAGCACGTTCGGGGGACGCTTCCATCCGATCCTCGGCGTGTGGAAGCAGCACAAGGGAACTGACTACGCGGCGGCGTTTGGTACACCAGTGCGCGCCATCGGCGACGGCGTCGTCATCCGCGCCAGTTGGGGCAACGGCTACGGCAATATGCTCGACATCCGCCATCGCAATGGCTTCGTCACCCGTTATGGCCACCTGCGCGGCTTCGCGTCCGGAGTTCACGCCGGCTCGCGCGTGACGATTGGCCAAACCGTCGCCTACGTCGGCGCAACGGGGCTCGCGACGGGGCCGCACCTGCACTTCGAGGTTCTCGTCGACGGCGTTCAGCGAGACCCGCGTACCGCGCTGCGCGATCGCAGTGGCGATCCCGTACCGGCGTCGGAGCGCCAGGATTTCGACCGCCTCCGCGCGCAAATGTTAGCGACTCTCGAGAGCCGAGCCGCGACGGCTCCCACCGGATTGGCGGCACGCTGACGAAGTAGGGGGGCGCGCTCCCGCGGAGCGCGCTTCGTCGGTCGTGCGCGGACGGCTAGAATTCGCGCATGTCACCGTGGTTCATCGCCGCGCTCGCCGGATTGGTGTTCGCGTTCCTACAATACGCAGGGCGTGATCTCCGCTTGGGCGTACGCGCCCTCGTACCGGCGTTGCTCCGCCTCGCGGTCGTCACGCTGCTCGCTGCGCTGCTGTTGGATGCTCCAGCCGGCCGACGCGAACCGTTGGCAACGTGGGTCGCGCTCGACGCGTCGGCGAGTTGGCGGCGCGGTGGCGACGCCGCGGCGTGGAAACAGGCGTGGCGTGACGTACGGGGCGTGCAACCGGAGTCGCTCTTTTTGTTTGGCGATTCTCTGCGCGCCATTCACGTCGGCGACAGCCTAACGACTCCCACCGATTTGTCGTCGGTCGTGCGCCCCGCGGTGGAACGTGCCCTCGGTCGCGGTCACCCGCTCGTCGTCGTGACGGACGGCGAGCTTGCGGATCCGGAGGCGCTTTCTGACTTACCGTCGGGCTCACGCGTCGTCGTTGAATCACGGGCCCAGACGCCCGATCTCGCCGTTGCGTCGCTCGAGTTGCCGCGCGCCATCGTAAGCGGGGACAGCGTCGACGTGCGCGTCGGTCTCGTGGCCGGAGCGCGCGGGGCGGCACCCGGCACGTTGACGCTTACCGTTGCTGATGTGGTGGTTCTCTCGGCGCATACGGATTCACTCGGAGCGTACGTCGAGCAGACCAAGCCCCTTCGCGTCCGGATCGATGGAAAAGAGGGGCCGACTGTGGTACGCGCGATCGTGCGCACCCCGGGTGACGTCGAGGCGCACAACGATACGCTGGCGATGGCCGTGGATCTGTCGCGCGCGGCGAGCGCGGTATTCGTGTCGACCTCGCCGGACTTCGACGCTCGTTATGCACTGAGCGTGCTGCGCGGCGCCTTGGCCGTGCCGACGCGCGGCTATTTTCGGGTAGCGACGGGCACGTGGCGCGTCGACGGCTCGCTGGCGCCGGTTTCGGAAGCGGACGTGCGCGCCGCCTTTCGCGACGCTCCGGTCGCCATTCTCCACGGCGACACCGCGGCCTTTGGCGCGCCACGCGCCGCGACGACGGGGCCGCTCGCGTTGGTCGTACCCGCCGGCGCTGGCGACGGTGAATGGTACGCGGCTTCCGCCCCCCCCTCGCCCCTGGCGCCGGCTCTGAGTGGACTGCCGTGGGACAGCTTACCCCCGATCACTGTCGGCGGCACAGCGCCGGCCGGACAGTGGCGCGCACTCGAGGTACGTCGCGGCCGTGAGGAGGACCGGCGTGTCATCATCGCCGGCAGCGACACACCGCGGCGGATGGTGATCGTCGCCGCATCCGGACTCTGGCGGTGGCGCTTTCGCGGAGGCGCCTCGGCCGATGCGTTTACGGCGCTATGGGGCAGTCTCTTCGACTGGCTCGCCGCCGAACGTGCCGATCGACGTGCCGCGGTGCCGACGGGCGTCGCGCTTCGTGCCGGCGATCCGGTTCGCTGGCATCGTGGCAGCGCCGTCGATTCGTCAGTGTTGGTTGTGCTGCGACGACTGGGTCGCGGTGATTCGGCGCGCACGGATTCGATGACGCTTCACTTCCGTGCCGACGCGAGCATCGCTGAGAGTCCGGCCCTGAATCCTGGAACCTATTTCGCGACCGTGCGGGGCGGCACGACGATGCTGGCCGTGAACAACTCTCGTGAGTGGCTGCCACGCGCGCCGCGCGTGCGCGCCGGCGCGATCGGCGGCGGTGCTCCCGCCGATAGCGCGCCTCGCATTCGCGCCATCGGATGGGTGTACGCTCTTCTGCTGCCGCTTCTGTGCGCGGAATGGGTCGTGCGCCGTCGTGTCGGTCTGCGCTGAGCGTGGAGCGTGGACACCTAACACCTAAAGGCCGACTTCGGCGTGCCGGTGACGCTCCGACTGGTGGAAGACGTCGAGCATCTCGCCAAGCGCGGTGATGTAAAGACGCGCGACGAGTTCCAGGAGGCGCTCCGCTCCGGCGTCGAGGACGCCCTTCGCACCGGTCACAGCGATCCACGCCTAACGATTGCCGATGTGGCGCCGACGGTCATTCTCATCGTCGGCGTCAACGGCGCGGGCAAGACGACGTTCATCGGTAAGCTGAGTGAGCGCTTTCGCCGCGAGGGCAAGCGCGTGCTGGTTGCCGCCGGCGATACATTTCGCGCCGGCGCGATCGATCAGCTCCGGCTGTGGGCCGAACGCACCGGCGCCGAGTTCGTTGGCGCTCGTGCCGGCAGTGACCCGGCCGCCGTCGCCTTCGACGCCATCGACGCCGCCGTGGCGCGGCAAGCCGATGTCGTCATCGTCGACACCGCGGGGCGACTTCACACCAGTGAGAATCTGATGGACGAGCTCAAGAAAGTCGCCCGTGTCATTGCCAAGCGTCTGCCGGGCGCGCCCCATGAGACTTTGCTCATTCTCGACGGAACCATTGGGCAGAACGCCGTTCAGCAGGCAAAAACTTTCGCGGCCGCGGTGCCGGTGTCGGGCCTCGTCGTCACGAAGCTGGACGGGACGGCCCGCGGCGGTATCGTCGTCGCCGTTCACGAGGCGATCGACGTGCCAGTGAAGTTTCTCTCCGTTGGTGAAGCCGTGGATGACCTCGTGACTTTCGACGCCGCGGACTTCTCCCACGATCTCCTCGGCGAGGAGTGAAAGCACCGATGGCGCAGGCTTCGTCGCGTCCAGGCCAGCGCCTCTTCCTGGACACGAGCATCGCATATCTGAAAGGCGTCGGGCCGGTGCGCGCCGAGGCGTTTCGCCGTCTGAACGTCATCACCGCCGGCGATTTGTTGTACCACATTCCTCACCGCTACGAGGACGCGAGCACCGTCGCGCCGATCGCATCGCTCGAGCCGGGAATGCAGGGCACCGTAATCGGCCGCGTGATCTCGAAGGGGATCATTCCCACGCGCCGGGGCCTGAGAATCTTTCAGGCCGTGCTCCGCGACGACACTGGTATGATAGAGGTCTCCTGGCCCGGGCAGCCCTTTCTCGATCGCACGATCTCAAAGGGCGACACCCTTCTCGTGACTGGCGCCGTTCGCTTTTTCCACGGCCGCCAACTCCAGCCGCGCGAGTTCATCAACCTCGGCGACGATGAGAGCGGCACCGGGGAAGGAAGAGTGCTGTCGGTGTACCCTGCTACAGATGGTCTCTCGTTCAAGATCATCCGCTCGATTATCGAGCAGCATCTCGACGCCTTGCTTCCTCTCGTTAGTGAGTATCTGCCTGACGAGATACTCTCGACGGCAGCTGTGCCGAGCATTCGTGACGCGCTCCGCATGGTGCACCGTCCCACGTCGCTCGCCGAGGCGATGCGCGGTCGGGAGCGGCTCGCCTTCGAGGAGCTGTTCTTCGTAAGCCTGCTGCACCTGCGCGCCAAGTCGCTCGCGCGCGAAGAGCGCCGCGGTATTCACTTCGCGAATCAGCGGCAGCTCACGACCAAGTTGAAGGACGTCCTGCCATTTCAGCTCACGAACGCGCAGACGCGCGCGACGCGTGAGATTTTTGCCGACATGTGTAGCGAGCACCGCATGCACCGGCTTCTCCAGGGCGACGTCGGCAGCGGGAAAACGATCGTCGCCCTCTTCGCGGCGTTGCTCGCGTTGGAGAATGGCTATCAGGCGGCCATCATGGTGCCGACGGAGCTGCTCGCCGAGCAGCATTTGCGCACGATGACGGCGCTTCTGGCCCCGACCGGTGTCGAGCCGGTCCTGCTTACCGGGAGCCTCGCCGCACGCGAGCGAAAGGAAGTCGCCCAACGGATCGCCGGCGACGAGCCGGTGCTCGTCGTCGGCACACACGCGCTGGTGCAGGAGGCAACGTTGTTCGCGCGACTGGGCTTTGTGGCCGTGGACGAGCAGCATCGCTTCGGCGTTGAGCAACGCAAAGCGCTCGCCGCCAAAGGCGAGGCTCCCGACGTTCTGCTAATGACGGCGACACCAATTCCGCGGTCGCTCGCGCTCACCATGTACGGTGATCTCGATGTGAGCGTGCTCGACGAGCGACCTCCTGGCCGCCAGCCGGTCTTGACGGCGATGCGACACGAGTCGGCGCGCGATCGGGTACTCGCGTTCGTCAACCGGCAGATCGGGCAGGGACGGCAAGCGTACATCGTGTACCCGGTGATCGAGGAGTCGGAGAAGACCGATCTCAAAGCGGCGACGACGATGTATGAGATGCTCTCGTCGGGGCCGTTCGCGGAACGGCGGGTCGCGCTATTGCACGGTCGTATCGACGCCGAGGAGCGCGACGCGATCATGCGTCAATTCCGCGATCGCGAGCTGGACGTCCTCGTCGCGACGACGGTGATCGAGGTCGGAATCGACGTGCCTAACGCGACGGTCATGCTCATCGAGCATCCCGAACGGTTCGGCTTGTCGCAGTTGCACCAACTTCGCGGCCGGGTTGGGCGTGGCGCGGACGAGTCCTTTTGCATCCTGCTCGGCGATGTGAGCCCGGAGGCCGCGGATCGATTGCGCATCTTTTGCGCAACCGACGACGGCTTCGAGATTGCACGCGCCGACCTTCGACTGCGTGGCATGGGCGATCTGTTCGGCGAGCGGCAGAGCGGTGTGCCGACATTTCGCGTCGCCGATCCACTTCGCGACGAAGCGCTACTGGAGCGCGCGCGCCTCGCCGCCGAGCATCTGCTCGCCCGCGATCCAGACCTTGGGGCCTCTGAACAAGCTGGTCTTCGACGTGTACTTGGGGAGCGCTATCGGAGGTCGCTCGAGTTATTCAGAGTGGGTTGACGAGCGAAATCGTGAGGTGCGCGCGCGGAGGAAAGAACGACAAAGCTCATCACGGATCTCCCGGATCTGAAAACCGATCTCCCGGATCTTCCTCAGCACGTACGCCGCCGCGCTCCACGAGCCCGGACGATGCTCTTCGTGACGGGCTCGCCAGGACCGCTTCGCGGCTACGGCTTCGTCGGCGCC
>QHUV01000011.1 GCA_003222065.1 Gemmatimonadota bacterium
ACTCCATTCGCGGTGAGTATTTGTACAACATTGTCTCGCCGAGCTATTTCGCGACGATGGGGACGCGCATCGTGCGCGGCCGCGGCTTCACCGGCGCCGACCAGGAGGGGTCGCCACGCGTCGTCGTCATCAGCCAAGCGATGGCGAAGAAGATTTGGCCAAAGGTCGACGCGCTCGGCCAGTGCATCCGCGTCGGCTCCGACACGGTTCCCTGCTCGACGGTCGTCGGCATCGCCGCGAATATCGTCGATCGCGATTTGACCGACCCGCCGGGGCAGCAGTACTACGCGCCGGTGGCTCAGCACGGCAGCGCTGGTAACGGTCTGTTCGTCCGGACGCACGGCGACGCGACCGACATGGTGTCCACCGTTAGGCGCGAGCTACAGCGCGTAATGCCCGGTGTGTCCTACGTCAGCGTGACGCCCCTGACGAAGATCCTCGAGCCGAACGTCCGCTCGTGGCGGCTCGGCGCGACGATGTTCGCGCTCTTCGGCGGACTCGCGCTCCTTCTCGCCGCCGTGGGTCTCTACAGCGTCATCGCCTACAACGTCACGCAGCGCAGCCACGAGCTGGGCGTGCGTATCGCGCTCGGCGCGCAGACGCGCGACGTCTTGCGGCTCGTCGTCGGGAGCGGCGTGCGCGTGGCCGCCGTGGGGATCGTGATTGGGGCGATGATCGCGCTCGTCGCCGGCAAATTCGTCGCGCCGTTGCTCTACCGTGTGTCGCCAAAGGACCCGCTGATCTACGCCCTCGCCGGCATGACGCTCCTCGGCGTCGCCGTGCTGGCGAGTCTCGTTCCCGCCCGCCGCGCCACGCGGGTCGATCCGAACACGGCGCTCCGCGCGGACTGACGCCCTGTCATCCTGAGCGCAGCGAAGGATCTGCTGTCGACCCCTCGCCAGTTCAAGAGCTGACGTTCGCTTTTGACATTTAAAGTGATCTCTCGGCAGCAGCTCCCTCGCCGGCTCAGCATGACGGCATCGCCAGTTGCGTCCATGCGCGCTTTTCCAGAGCTTCCGCGTTCCGCCTTCCGGAGCTCTCGAAAATGCGCGCCGTCGCGTTGTTCCTCGCCCTTCCGTTACTCGGCGCGCATGCGCAGCCACACGACGCTCGCGTCGCCGGCGCGCGGGACCCGGCGTATGCGGCGGACGGCCGGTTGGCGCTCAGTGTTCGCGGCAATTTGTGGATCATATCCCCGCGAGGGACGTGTGCTCTTCGTGCGCGGACGCGGCAGTGCCGCGCGTCTCTGGGTGCGCGAACGAGACGGCACCGAGCGCCGCCTAACGAATTCGCGGACGGCGGAGCGCTGGCCGGCAGCGTCGCCGGACGGCGAACGCGTCGCGTTCGTGGCGATCACCGAGACCGCGCGGCGGCTCGTCGTACGGCGTGTCGCCGCGCCCGCCGATCAGCGCGGCGCCGACAGCACCGTCTTCACCGCGCCAGGTATCGAGCGTCCAGCCTGGTCGCCGCGAGGGGATCGGCTTACCTACACCGCGGCGGGGCCTCGACGCGGTGTTTACGTCGTGCCGATCGACGGCCGGTACGCGAATCTCGTCAGCACGCGACACGCGGCGTCCGTGTGGACGCCCGACGGCAGGCACCTGACGCTCGTCGAGCTGCCTGACGACGACGTTGCCTACAATGGCGATCCGAACCGACTCGGCGATCGCGAAGCCCACGACCTCTTGAGCGACGCGGGAGGCCTATGGGTCGTCGACGCACCCATACCTCCTGACGCCGGCTTCACCACTGCCGTCGCCGCCGCGACATCACCGTTCTCGCGCAACGAAGAGCGCACCGGCCACAATGCCGCCACGCTCGACGAGCTCGCGGCCCGCACAGCGAAGCTGTACTACGAGTCTCCGGCGGCGCGCGCCCGCTGGGAGTCGCTTGTCGCGGCTTATCGGCCGCGCGCCCTAGCCGCCCGCACCGACGACGAGCTCCGCGCCGTGCTCCACTCGATGCTGCGTGAGCGGCCGCCCTATCGCGCCGCGGCGACGGGCCGTGCCGCGATCTCGAGCGCGCATCCCGTCGCGACCGCGGCGGGGCTCGAGATCCTCCGCAAAGGCGGCAACGTCGTCGACGCCGCGGCCGCCGTGTCTTTCGCGTTAGGCGTGGTCGAGCCGGACGCGAGCGGCCTCGGCGGCTATGGACAAATGCTCGTCTACCGGACGTCGATGCCGAAGCCGCAGTTGATCGAATTCATGTCGCGCGTGCCCGAGGCGGCGGGCCTCGACAACGCGGGACTGCTGCAGGATGGCCGCTTGCCTGACGACGGTCCAGTGCTCGCCAACGTTCCGGGGACGGTCGCCGCCATGCACCTCGCCGTGAAGAAATACGGCAGCGGCAAGGTGGCTTGGGCCGACATTCTCGCCCCGGCAATTCACGCCGCGCGCGACGGCTACGTCGTCAGTGACGGACTCGCCACCACGCTTGCCGCCGAGCGTGAGCATTTTCTCAAGTACGACGGACCACGCGCGCTCTTTTTCCGAAACGGGCAACCCCTCCACCCCGGAGACACGCTGCGCAATCCGGATCTGGCGTGGACCCTCGAGCAGATCGCCAGCGGCGGCGCTGATGCGTTCTATCGTGGCGAGATCGCGCGTCGCATTGTTGCCGATCTCCGCGGCAAGGGCAGCGCCATACGGCTCAGCGACCTCGCGCGCTACTTCGCCGCCGATCGCGAGCCGGTGTCGGGAACGTATCGTGGATTCACGCTGTACTCGAGCGCGCCGCCGGTGGCGGGCGGCGCGCAATTGGTCAGCACGCTGAATTTGCTCGAGGAATACAAAGATCCTAAACCGTACAGCGAGGACGCCCCGACCCTGCACGCCATGCTCTCGGCCTGGTTGCTCGTCCCGCCGAGCCGCAACCGGATTGCCGATCCCGGGCTCTGGCCCGTGACGCTCGAGCCATTCATCAATCGCGACACGGCACGCGCCCGGTGGCACTGCTTCGATCCCGCGAGAGCCCTCAGCCCTGAAACGCTACGCGGCGATTCCCTCGTCTGCGCCGCCAAGCCCGTCGACGGCAATGACGGCGACGGCGACTCGGTCCGCGTCTATCATCGCAGCGGAACGACGGCGTTCATGGTCGCGGACGGGGAGGGCAACGTCGTCGCCGTGACGCAGACGTTAGGCACGTGGGGCGGTAACTTCTACCTCACGCCCGGCTTGGGCTTTCTCTACAACGACAAGCTCGGGTCGTACGGCGCCGATGCCAGCGCCTACGGCGCCCGGCTTCCCTTCGCGCGTCACGGCAGCACGATCGCGCCGACGATCGTCTTTCGCGCCGACGGCGGGCGAAAGACGCGACCCGTGGCTGCCGTCGGCGCTGCCGGAAATGCTTGGATCACCGCCGCCGTATACCAGACGCTGACGGGCATTCTCGATCAGCACCTCGATCCGCAAGCGGCGCTCGAGCTGCCGCGCTTCCTTCCTTCGGTACGGAGTGCGGCTGATGGCGGCGTGGCCGTCGAGCTCGAGGACGGCTTCGCGCCCGATGTCGTCAGGAAGCTCGTCTCGTTAGGCTACCATCCACGCTTCGTCTCCCTCCTCGGCGAGCTGCGCGAGGGCTACGGCGCCGCCCTCACCATCGGCAACGGCACCGTCACCGCCGGCGCCGACCCCCGTCGCGCCGGCGCGGCGGGGGCGGTGCCGTAACCCCGAGCCCGTTGGAACCGCGACAGCAGACCTTTGCTGGCTGGGATTTAGGTCTCGGCTTGGACGGCGAGCCCGGTTTCGAGAAGGCAGCGGCGAGATGACAGCCTTGAGTCAAAAGGGTTGGGAATGACTGAGACGGCTGGCCCTATCTCCTATTCCAGACCCTTTCGTCTCAAAGCTTGCTGCTCGTTGCTGCCTTCTCGAAACTGGGCTCGCCGTACTGGGCGAGATGCGTGAGCGGTCATCGTGGTGTCAGGAGTTCAGTCTTCCTCTATTTCATCTTCATCCCGGAATCCATCGGCACCTGCATCGGCGGAACATCGGAGAGGTGTTCCTGGACGATGCCCCATTTATCTCCGCGCTTGGCGAACACCAACGTCATCGCCCCGGCAATCTCGTGCGCCTCGCCGCGTGGCGTGACGTGCGGTACGCGATAGGTGCCGGTGAACACCGCCGCTTCTGGCGACAGCACATCGACGTAGGTGTGCGTCCAGATCCATTTCGGCTGCCGCATGTTGACGCCGACATTCTCCCAGAATTGACGGATGCCGAGCAGCACGGTGTCGCGTGACGCAATCGCGCGTCCAACCGACGCCGAGACGACCCGACCCGTGTCGGCGTAGAGGCGAAGCATGCGTTGCTCGGCGTTAGGCACCGATAGATCGTAGGCCGCGCGCACTCTGGCGTCGATCTCGCCGGCGATCGCCGCCCGTTGCGCGGGGGTGAGCTCGCCACCCCTTCCGCCGCATGCGACGGCCACCGATGCCACGAGGATGGAGAACCAATGACGCCGTTGTCGCATGTCGATCGGTTTCGGTAAGGGGACGCGGAGGCTGAGTTGTCTCGGATTATATGCGTAATACCCGAGTGATTCGTCCCGTTGCGCCGAGGGCAACTGTCCTCGGCGCTAGACTCGAATGTCACCACCCGTGGACGCGATTTCTTAATTATCGCGACTTAACTCCAGAATCGGTCGGTTGGTCAGTGGTGTAACTACTGCTTTATAGATGCATGCGACGCCCAACGTGTGATTCACACCCACGGCCACGCTTGGACGCGCGCTCTGATTTGGAGGCACACGTGCGTAAGGTTCTGAGAACCTCGATGTTGGCGGTCGGCCTATCGGCCGCGGTCCTCGCAGCATGCGGGAAGAATGGGGCGACGTCGAAGACGGCGCTGAGCGACGATCTCAAACGAGACCTGCAGCTCGCCTCCTCAACGAATCTCGACCTCGCGTCGCAGCAAGCAGCAAAGGGCTACGCCCTCACCGAAATCGGTCAATCCAGCGCTCCTTCTCCGTCGTCGACGCTCAGGAAGGGGGCCGGTCCCAAGGCCGTGCGGTCCAAGCATCCGACCGTGAAGGCGTCGCCCGAGAATTCGGTCGTCGCCAAGGCCGAGGAGCCGACGGTCGACGTGATGGCGCAAGCGCCGTCGCCGACGACCGAGCCGACTCCTGATCCGGTAGCGCCCGCGGTTCCCCGTCCGTCACCGATGCCCACGATGCCCAATGGGGGCGAGGGTAGGAACGGTCGTGACGGCGGCGGTCCCAACGCCGGCAACGGTGACGGTGGCGGCTCCATCCTCGGCGGCATCTTCGGCGCTATCCTTCGTGGTGGCGTCGTAGACGGCGACCACTGCGACCCCCGCACGGACCGCCGACGTGGTGGCCGGCCACGTATGTCGCCGCCGCCGATTTTTAATCCTGGTGGCGGATTCGGAAGTGGGCGCGGGATTTACGACCGGGCAAGACCATAGCACGTTGGAACGAGCTGGTACAAGCGGGCGCCGTAAGGCGCCCGCTTTTCTTTTCATTTGCGTTTTCTTGTTGCCCCGAACTTTTGCCGTGGACCTGGCCTTTCTGTAGTTTGCTTGCCGACGATGCGCCGTCTCTCGCCCCTCCGACGGGTAGCTTCCCTGCTGCTTGGCTGTTGGCTCGCGGTCTTTGCCGCCGAGCCGACGGCAATTCACGCGTGCCCGGTTCACGACCCGGCGCCACGGCCGTCGTCGCACGCGTCGCATCACACGCCGCAACCAAGCCATCCTCATAGCTGCACATGTCCCGGCGCGTGCTGTCCGGGCGTGAGTGTGCGGCTGACGACGCCGGCGGCAATCGCGCCGGCGCGCATCATCGCCTTCGTCGAGCCCGTCGTCGCGACCGCGACCATCGTTAGGTCCGCGGACGTCCAGGTCGCCCTTCCCCCCGCCATCGGGCCACCCACGCACTCCGGCTGACCGAGCCGGCGGCGCCAACGCGGCGCCGCGGCTGCCTAACGCGGTGTCGACCGACCACCGCGTCCCGTCACCTTTGGAGCTGCCATGCCCTCGCTCTTGCGCGCGGCCGCCATTGCGTCCGGCGCTTGTACCGCCTTCCTCGGCGCGTCGTTAGGCGCGTCCGGCCAACAGCCACCCAGCCCGGCGCGCGCCGACAGCGCCTCGCGTGACTCGCTGCGACGCACCGTGCTCCGCCCCGTCACTATCGTCGCCACCCCCGCCGCGCGCGCCGAGCCCGTGGGCGCGACACACCTCGACGCGGCGGCGATTCAGCTCACGCCCGCCCGAAATCCGTACGACTTGCTGCGGCAGACCGCCGGGCTCGAGGTCCACGAGCAGGGACAAGGCCCTGGCTTCGCCTCCGACGCCTCTGTCCGCGGCTTCAGCTCCGATCACTCGACCGATCTCGCCCTCTGGATCGACGGCGTGCCGATCAACGAGCCGGTGAACGGGCACGCGGAAGGCTACAACGACTTCAGCCTGTTATTCCCTGGTGGTATCCGCGACATCGACGTGCTTCGCGGGCCAACAAGCGCGCTCTTTGGCAACTTCGCCGTCGCCGGCATCGTGAACGTGCGGACGCTCGAGCGCATGCGCGGGAGCCAGTTCACCGCGGAGGGCGGTTCCTTCGGCCGCGGCGACGCGATGCTGCTCACCGGCTTTGATCATGGCGCGCAAGGAGGCGGTGTCCTTGGCGCTCGCTTCCAACACGAGGATGGCTTCCGGCCTAACGCGCACTACGATCTCGGCCAGGGACACGCCCGGATCGTTCACGACATCGCTCCAGGGTGGACGATCGACGGCGGCGCGGAGCTGTACGGGGGACGCTGGCGCTCGGCGGGATTTCTCAGCGAGGACGAGTTCACAAATCACGACTACGACATCGTCTCCAACCCCACCGATGGTGGATTCAAGCAGCGCGGCCAGGAGCGCGTCAGCCTGCGCTTGATCTCGAACTCGCTCCTCTGGCGAACCACGGCGTACGCGACGCAAGGCCGCTGGCAGCTCTACCTGACGATTCCGCCCGCCGGCGGCCGCTTCGAGGGCTCGGGAAGCCAGACCGAGGAGGAGGACCACCGCCACGGCTACGGCCTAACGAGCGCGCTCACCTGGGACGCTTCCCGGGGCGAGGTTACCGTCGGAACGGAGGGACGCTGGGATCGGTCGCATTACGAGAACTATTTCACGACGTCGCGCGCCCGCGACTCCGTGAACGCACTCGTCATGGCGCGGCAGCTTTCGGGCGCCCTGTTCGCGCAATCGCATTACGACGTCGACCCGCGATTGCGTGTCGATCTTGGTGCCCGCTTCGACGAGATCGGAACGAATAGTACGCCCGACGGCGATGTCGCGACGAGCGCGAGTCACGGTGTGTTCTCACCCAAGCTGGGCGCGCTCGTGCACGTGACGTCGAACGTCGGCGTCTACGCCAACGCGTCGCGAGGATTTCGTTCGACCGATGGCGTGATCAGCGATCCGACGCTGGAGCCGATCGTCGTCTGGAACTACGAGACCGGTCTCAAGTTCGACGGCGCCGTGAACGGAGCGCCGGTGAGCGCCACCGCGACGCTGTTCCGGATGAACGTGAGCAATGAGCAAACGTTCAATCCCCTCACCGGCGAGGCGAGCAACGGCGGCGCCAGCCGGCGTGACGGCCTGGAAGTGGACGGTCGCGTCCCCGTCGGACCGTTCGCCAGCATCACCACCAACTGGACGTTCCTCGACGCGCGGTATCGGCATCTCACCGCCGTTTCCGAGGAAGCGAGCCAGCCTCCGGCCGTGCTCGACGGACTGCGGGTGTACAACACGGCGAAGTACGTTGGCATGGCAGCGCTCGAGATCGCGCCCTCTCGCGCGTGGTGGCGCGTTCGCCTCGCCGGCAATTGGGTTGGAGCGTACTCGCCCTTCGATGAGCCGGGCGAAGTGATCGGCGCCTATGGTCTCGCCCACGTGAGCGGATCGGCGCAGTGGGGCGCGGTCCGGCTCGAGCTCGGCGTTCGAAATCTCTTCGATCGCGCATATCCGGAGCTGGTTGCTGGACATGTCATCGATCCCGGGCAGCCGAGGGCAATCTTCACGACGCTGCGCACCACGTTCTGAGAGTGAGACTCCGTCCGCTTTTGATGTCGTGTTCACGCATCGCACCCGCGACAGCGAGCCCAGTTTCGAGCCGGCAGAAACGAGCAACGAGCTTTGAGTCGAAAAGGTGAGGAGTGACTGAGAGGGAGAGTCCATCTCATATTCCTGACCATTCAGTCTCAAAGCTGACTGCTCGTTGCTGTCCTCTCGAAACTGGGCTCGCCGTACCGGGTGCGATGCCGGCGTCGTCACCGGAGCGCAGGATTCAAGCGCTGTGCTGTCCCTAACGACTAACGAGTGCCTCGAGCGCGCACGCGATCGCGGCCGGCAGCGCACTGGTAGTGTCGATCGCCGGATCATAGGCCGTCACCGCCGCCGAGACGATGTCGAACCGCCTCGCCGCGAGCCGCGCCACCTCGACGAGCTCGGCGCTCGTTAGGCCGCCGGGAGCGGCAAAGGCGTTCGCCCGGCCCTCGTTCTCGTCGAGCACATCGGCATCGAGATGGAAGTGGAGGCGGCTGACGTGACCACGAAGCGATTCCAAGGCCGGCGCGAGCGACTCGGCCACGCCGGCGGTGCGGATGGACGACCCGCGCACTACCCTCACCCCCGACGCCTCGAGCAGCATCTCCTCCGCCGGATCGAGATCGCGCGCGCCGCCAAGGACGACGTTCGCGTCCGCCATCGCGGCGAAGCCAGGTATGCTCATCGCCAACGAGCGCCAACAGCGTCCGGTGAGCACAGCGAGCCCCATCCCGTCGAGAAAGCCACTCACGGTTGTCTCCGGCGTGTTGAAGTCGGCGTGCGCATCGAGCCACAGCACGCCGAGATCGCCGCGGCCGGTCATCGTCGCGGCGGCGATCGCGCCTAACGTGACCCCGCAGTTGCCACCAAGCACGATCGGCAGCGCGCCGTTCGCGCGTGCAGCGCGCGCGCGAACGGCGACTTGTCGATATAGCGAGAAGCTCGTCGCGATCTCCGCCGACGCGGGCGGATTCGGGCCATCGAGACCACCAGGCTCGACATACTCCGCATCGACTTCATGGCCCAGCGCGCGGAGGCTGCTCCCGACACCATGGCGCAACAGGTACGACGGCCCGCGCCCCATCCGCCATTCCCGGCGGCCGGAGTCGTACGGCACGAGCAAAAACTGAATCTTCATTCGATGCGCGCGATGCCGTTACCCGGTTTTGGGAACCGCACGAAGACGTCGACGTCGTGCCCCGGCACGATGAGCCTCGGCTCCGACGCCAGACGCGACATGCGATCCTGGGCGCGCAGATTCGACAGGGTGTCGAGCGACTGCGTGATCGGCCGGTGGCCTTCGAGGTTCTCGTACAGATAGGCATTGTCGCTCGCGAGGACGGCTGTCCCAACGCGACCATCGGCAAGCGCCGTACGTACCGTCGCGAACTCGGACGCGAAGGTGTGTTTCCCGCCCGTGAAGACGGTGATGCCGGGAATGATTTCCGTGGAGTCACCGGGAATGAGCTGGACGCGGCCCGCGGCCTTGAGCTTGGCGAGCATCTTCGCATCGTCGACATCGATGGCGCGATCGAGCACGGCACCGGTGTCGTTCGTGTAATGCTCGTACTCCGCGCGCTGCAGCCAGATGCGCGCTCGCGGAAAGAGGTCGGCTCCGTCGAGGTGATCCCAGTGCACGTGCGAGATAACGATGTCCGTAACGTCGCTGGGCTTCACCCCGAGCGGGGCGAGGGCATCGCTCGGTTTCATGAAGCCGACGGGCTTCCATCGCTGGATGAACTTGTCCCGGTAGAAGCCCGCATCCATGAGTACCGTGCGTCCGCCGCCGCGCATGAGCCAGACGGTGAACGCGAGGGGCGTGCGCCTATTGGAGTCCGCGCCGGCGACGAGAAAGCGCGTCGGATAGCTATCCACCGTCGCGAAGCGCACGGCATAGACCTCATACGCCGGGGACGGGGGCGGCGCACGATGCGCCAGCGATGCGATGGCAACGAGCAGCGATGCGAAGCGTAGTGTCGACATGCCCTCGAAGAAGGAGGCCAAGGAGCGGCTTGGCAAGCGGAATGCTGCCTCTTCCCGCTAATGGTCGAATATCCCAGAATTCGGCGGGCGAGTCGTCATCGATCGCGTCCCAGCACCCAGCACCTAGCACCTAGCACCTAGCACCTGGTTCCTCCACCATGCCCTGTCTCTTCGCTATCTTCGCGCTCGCCACGCCGCGGCTCGTAATTCTCTGCCTGTATTTTCTCTCGAATTGGTTCAACGGCCTCTTTCCGACTCCGCTGTACGCGATCCTCGGCTTCATCTTTTTGCCGACGACGTTGCTCTGGTATACCGCCGTCGTGCATTGGTTTGGGGGGCAATGGACGCTGTGGCCCGTGATCGGACTCGTCATCGCGCTGGCGATCGATGTGTCGCCGGCCAGCCATCGCCGCCGGGTGCGCGCGCCCGTTGACTGATGCCAATTCTCGCCTGCCCGTTCTGGCTTGCGCTTGCAAAGGAGACGAACGTCGATCGCCATCGCGTGCAGTCGAAGGTGTATCAGGTACGCGGGGTGGCGCGATTGGAGGCAGATCGGCTGGCGCTCGAATGGTCGGGTAGCGTCGAGATCACCGAGATACTGGGGGCCAACGTTCGTAACTTGCGCCAATCGGTGCCGGCGCAACGTCTCGTCCTGCCTGTCTCGCGCATTGCCGACATTGAGACGCGCGGCCGCTGGTGGAAACCGCGAATCGATCTGCGCACGACTGGTCTCGGCCCGGTCGAGCTGATGCCGACCGCCGTCGGTGGTCGGGTACTCTTGCATATCGCGCGGCGTGACTGGGGGGCCGCTCATGATCTCGTGTCTCACGTGCAGCTCGAGATGGCCGACGCTGCTCTGCGCGACGCGGAACGCGTGGAGCGGTGAGACCTAACACCTGAGCAATTCAGCTATGGACATCGGCCAAAACTTCATCGACCGCTCGCGCGCCTATCTGACCGACGAGTATAGGATCAAACTACGGAAGACCGTCGGCGCGCTTCCGCCCGAGATGCTCTGGTGGCGACCTAACGAGCAGGCGAACAGCGTCGGCAATCTTCTCCTCCACCTCGAGGGGAATCTCCGGCAGTGGATCGTCGGCGCCGTTGGTGGAGCGGCCGATGTTCGAAATCGAGCGAGCGAATTTGCGGCACACGAAGGCGCCACGCGCGAAGAGCTCATGCGTCGCCTCGAGCAGGCGCTCGACGAGGCCGATGGGGTGCTGGCGCGACTACGCCCCGAGCAACTTACGGAGCGCCGGCGTGTACAAGCCCGGGATGTCTCGGTGCTCGAGGCGATCTACCAGGTCGTGCAGCACTTCGCGCTGCATCTTGGACAGATCATCCTCGTCACAAAGGCGCAGGCGCCGGGCGCGATCAAGTTCTATGAAGACGCCGGCGGCGCGGCGCGACCGATCTGGCGGGGCACGTGAATCACCCGTGACGTTCTCTCGACGCAGTGAATGTTCAGCAAACTGAAAACTATCCTCCGCCGTGCCGGCGCCGACCTCCCGGAAGAGCGAACCGTTCGCGGCCTCTCCGTGACGCTGATCAACACGCGCCCCGACATCGACAGCGAGGACGTCTTTGCGCGGCTCGATGCCGCGCTCGAATTGATCGAGCGGTATCAACCGTCGAATTTCCGCCGGCTGCATCGCGACTTCGCGCGGATTCAGATCAGGCGCTTCCCCTGCCGCGGCGCCTATTTTCCCGAGACTCGCATCTGTCTCGTCGAGCTCACGTTCGTCGTCAATCGCGAGTTCACGCCGACCCAGGTTGCGGCGACGATTCTGCACGAAGCGATGCACGCGCGACTCGACAACGCGGGCGTCAAGTACGATCCGGCGAGCGCGGCGAAGCATGAGCGTTTCTGCCGCCGCGCCGAAGTCGAGTTCGGGATGGTCGCGCCGGACGGGGCGCCAGTGGTGGAGCGAGCGCTGGCGAGCCTCGCCAGCGCGGACGAAGAGGTTGCCCCGGTGATCGATTGGGAGCTCGCCGGTCGGCGCGTCGCTGAGGTGGACATCGCGGCCCTCTCCGCGCCAGAATGGATGAAGAAAGCGATCGCGAGACGCGCGGGCCTCGATGAACCAACGCACGACGCCTAAGGGAGCCAGTTCGGCGCATGAGTCGACTAGCGCGCACGTCAACCGACACGCAATGCCCGCGAATCCGTGACGGCATCACGTACGTAGTCCAGAATGGCGCGCCAATGTAGTATCGCGCTGCTCCCACCCGTTCCGCTTCGGAGGATTCTCATGTCTGGTCAGGGCTCGGCCGGAAACATCATCGCCGCGCTGTGCAGCTTTTTCATTCCCGGCCTGGGTCAGCTGCTGCAGGGGCGGCTGCTCATGGCAATTTTCCAATTCTGTTTGGCGGCCGTGTTGTGGTTCTTCCTCCTCGGCTGGCTCGTTCACCTCTGGTCCATTCTGGACGCCGCGTGGTGGAAGCCGAAGTTAGCGTAGGTTTATTGGCACACGCGCGTCGGCATCGAAGCCGGTGCAGTGAGATCCTCGTAAGTCGGAGCCGAAATGGATGAGCGACGGCGTGCGGCAAGTGAAGAAGGAAGCCGCCAGCGAGTAGCGTTCGCCACGAAGGCGACGCCCCTCGTGCACCACAACTCGCTCGACGCCGCGGAGCCGACGTTGAGCGAGCTGCTCACCCATTTCGCGCGCACCGCTGTCCCGTCGCGGCTCTACATGCTCCTGCAGTTCGGCATCCCGTTCGCGCTCGACTTTGGGATCCACGGCCACTGGCGCGCCGCGGCCTGGGGCGTGGCCGTTGCCTCGTTAGGTGGCTGGGGACTCCTCGACCGCTGGCTGTTCACGACGCCGGCGGCGGAGCGGCGGCACGACCGGCTCCTTCGTTATGCGCGGGTAATCAGCGGGGCTATCGCCGTCGCCCTGCCGGCGCTCTTTCTCATCGAGATCTTCCTTCGCCTCCTCGGCAACGCCCCGATCTCCTGACGCGAGCGTCGCGTTCGCGTACTCGATCTCTCCAGTGACGTCTCGCACGACCGCGGACGCCAGCCAATCGGGAAGAGCAACGGTGTCGTCGGCATTCGTGAGCTCGACTTCCGCCAGCACCAGGTCGCGATCGAGGAATTCATCTATCTCCCACGTGCGCGCCGGCCCCTTCACCACATAACGACGCTTGCTGATGCGACGGCCCTCAGTCACCGGCCACATTCGATCGAAGAGCGCGGCGTCCACCTCGTCCTCGATCTCGGTGCGAATGAGGCCGTCACCGACTTTGATCGTGCGATAGTAATGCGTGTCGTCAGTCGCCGTTCGCACGCGGCGCAGTCGTTCGAGCACGCGCGTTCCGGGGACGTAACCTTGCTCGATCTCGCTCACGGTCGCGTTGTCAGGCAGCATCGGGAGCCCACGCAGCAGATACTTGCGCTCGATCTCCGTCGATCGCCCCGCGCGCGCGGCTAGTGATTGTGCTACCCCGTCGACGCGTGCGACGAACGGGTCGCCTTCGCCGAGCCACTTGCTCTTCGCGTCGACAAAGGCCTCCTGGCCGCGCTCGTGCAGACGGCCAGCCAACGCAAGCAAGCCGAGCCTAACGTCACGACCGCGATCGGCGCGCAATGCCCGGGTCATGTCCTTCCCTTCGACTACGGCTTCGGAAAGGCGACGGCCCTCGGCCGCGGCCGCGCTCTCGCTCGCGCGGACGATCGCCGCCGAGAAGACATGGACGTCGTGCCAATCACCAAGCGTGTCCTGCATCCTGGCGAGGTCGTCGACGAGCTCCGTCCCCCCGTCGACGTGTTTGGCGAAAGGCTCCAGCAGGTAGCGTAACCGCTTGCCCGCGATGCGCGCCGCGTGCGCTCCCTTTTCGTCCTCGAAGGTCTCCACGCGCGCCAGTCGTCGTGAGAGCGTTGTCGCGTGGTCCCGTAGCAGCTCGGCCATCACGGCGGCAAAGCGACGTGGCGTTTCGCCGTCGTCGCTGTCGAGCTGCGCGCGATAGGACGGCAGCTTACGGGACAGGGCCGTGGCAGCGCGATCGAAGGCGCGCCCGCCCTTCGTCGTGACGGTATGCTCGTCGTGTCGCTTGTCCGTTTCGATCTGCTCGACGAGCCAGCTGAGACCGCGCCGTTGACGTACGCTCAAGGCGCTACGCTGGGCGTGCAGCCAAGTGAGATGGACCTCGGCGTCGCGGGCATCGCCCGTGAGACGCGCCGCCTTCGCGAGCCGGCGCACGGCCTTCTTCGGCGTGCTGTCCTCGAGCCACGGGCCAAGTCCGCGTAACCAGCTTCGCAGCCGCCGAACGGCGACGCGAAAGTCGTGGACCGCGTCGCTGTCCGACGGATCGCCGAGGCGCTGCCGCGCCGTCATGGCCTTGTCGAGGAGGTCGAGGGCGACGATACGCGCCGCCCGCTCCACGGGTTGATCGAGCAGTTCCGAGCTTATGTGCATGGACGTGCCGGGTGGGCGCCTCTCATTCGGCGCCTCCGATCATGCACCGGCGGAGTATGCTCCGCCAGAGTCGGGTGCCTAGTGCTCGATCG
>QHUV01000241.1 GCA_003222065.1 Gemmatimonadota bacterium
CCTCGCGCGCCCGCGCCCGCAACGGCGGCAGGTTGATCGGCATCACGCTCAGCCGATAGTACAAATCTTCACGAAACTTCCCTTCCGTCACTTCACTCACGAGATCTTTGCCGGTGGCGGCGATGAGCCGCACGTCGGCCGTTATCTCGCGCGTGCCACCCAGGCGGCGGAAGCTCTTGCCCTCGAGGACGCGCAACAGCTTTGGCTGAAGCAGCGGATCCAAGTCGCCAACCTCGTCGAGGAACAACGTTCCGCCCTCAGCGATGTCGAGCAGCCCCGGGCGGAGCGCTTCACCGCCGTTGGTCTGGGCGAGCTCCTGACCGAAAAGCTCGGCGTCGAGTGTGCTGCCGGCGAGCGCCGCACAGTTGATCTCGATGAGTGGCCGGTCGCCACGGGCACTCGCGCGGTGGATCGATTCGGCGACGTAGCCCTTCCCCGTTCCGCTCTCGCCCGTGATGAGCACCGTCGTCCGCTCGCTCCGCGCGAGCAGCTCGATCTGCGCCGCGAGCTCGCGCATCGGTGCCGATGTGCCGAGCAGCGCCGTCGCCGGCAGGCGGCCGCGCCGGTCCGTGAGGTACCGATTCATCTGGCGCAACTGCGCCTTTTCCAAAGCACGGGCAGCAACCGCGCCCAAGTGGGTCAGCTCGATCGGCTTGATGAGGAAGCTCTCCGCGCCCGCCTGCATCGCGCGCACCGCATCCGGCACGTCGCCATGGCCGGTAATCATGATGACAACAGGTCTGAACTCGCGAACGCGCTCGAGCACATCGAAGCCGCTGAGGTCGGGGAGACGCAGGTCGAGCAGCACGAGGTCCGGATGCGCGCGCTTAACGGCGGCGATTCCTTCCTCGCCGCTGTGGGCGCGCATCACCTCGTGACCCGAGCGCTCGAAGTAGGTGGCGAGCGCCGAGGTGATCGCCGGCTCGTCGTCGATGATCAGTACGCTGGACATGTATCGATGCAGTGTTGCCGACCAAATCGTGTGGTCATGGACGCCTCCGGCCGGGCCGCGACGGCTCCCGTCTCGGCTGCCGCGGCACTAGCAACCGCGCGGCGCGCGGGGCGACCTCGATCTCGAGCGGCGTCATGCCCAAGAGCTCACCGTCAGCCTGCGCCAGTCGTGGCGGCTGCGTCTCGATGCGAAAGTGCCGCCCGCTCCGGTAGAGCATCGCCTCATCCGAGCTGAAATTCCGCCGCAATAGCCGCCACATGATGCGCGTGGCGTCTCGTAGACTCCTCGGTGAGTAGAGACAAGCATCGAGCACTCCGTCGTCGAAGCGGATACCCGGGCCGAACGTGATCCGGTCGTTGAGCACCGCTCCGAAGTTCGCAATCATGACTGCCGCCGCCGCGGATTCGAAGACTTCGCCGTCCACGGTGAGCCGAACGTGAAAGAACTCCTGGCTTAAAACTGCCCGGAGCGCCGCTCGCGTCGCCGTTATGGTGTACGCGAGGACACCCAAACGACGCTTCAGCCACGACGGCGTTTCGGCGACCATGGCCGCGTCGATGCCGACCCCAGCCGCTACGGCGAAATGCCGCACCGGTCCAGCGCCCAGGATGCGCCCCAGATCGATGTGTAGCTCGTCGCCTCCAAGGAGGGTCGGGACGGCGCGTCGTGGATCGAAGGGAATGCCCAGCGCCCGCGCCAAGAGGTTGCCGGTGCCCCCTGCGAGCACCCCCAAGGGGCGCATCGTACCCGCGAGCGCCCCGGCCACTTCCATAGCCGTGCCGTCGCCACCGAGGGTGAATACAGCGTCATAGTCGGCGGCGCGGGCCAGCGCGATCTCGGACGCGTGCCCCGGATGCTCCGTGACCGCCACGTCGCAACGGACATTGGCTCTTTGCAGCGCTGCGCAGGCTCTTGGCAATCGCCGTCGTCCCAGCCGTGAAGCGGGATTCGCGATCAGCAACACGCTTGTAATCGCCCGATCGCTAACAGCGGCCGAGCGGGCCCGCTCGTCCGAGCTCAGAAGTGCCAGGTCCTGAGGAGAGAGAGACCCCATTGGCGCGGAGTCTGGATTTCGAGATCTGCTTCTCACCGCCCAGCCGTGTGTTGAAGAAGTATTCTTTGAATGTGGACTGCGGAGTGGTGCCGGTACCGAACGTTGGCGCGGCGCCACTCTGAATTTGAATCACGTCGACAAAGTTGCCGAGACCGGTGTTGCGCAGCCCCTGCTCGGCGACGCTGCTGAGCGTCGGGCCAATGACATTACTCACCTGCTGCACGACACTGAGCTCCCCCGAGTTCAGCGCATACGTCGGCTGTCCCGTGACCAGATAACTCACGAGGTCGGACGAGGAGAGGTAGGGCTCGTTGACGCTCGATAGCTGGATCGACGGACTGGGAAAGAGAAATCCGGTGAGTTGAACCTGAATGATCAGATCCGGCTGGCTCGCCCGCTTCACGGCGTGTTGTGCCACGACGTCGATCTGCGGATTGAAGTCGGCCGATCCGTAGAACGTGACCGATCCACGCTGCACGGCGAACTCGCGCTGCACCGGCGCCGGCGCCAAATCCAGCGTATACGTCCCACGATCTGCCGTTAGGCGCCCGGCGAGCGCGAAGCCATATTTCGGCTCATTGGCGCGACTGCCGCGACGCGTGCCGGCGCTCAGGTTGCTCTGCAGCTCGGCGCTGCGCACGTCGAGCGATCCGCCAAGCTTGATGTTCGCTTCCCGCGAGCGCAGCCAGACTTCGTCGCCGAGCACGATGTGCACGTCGTCGAGTCGCAGCCCTTCGACGAGTCGCGACGGCGCGTCCGGCACGATTTGACGGGCGCGGATGTCGGTCGTGTCGATGATCCCGAGGAGGCCCGCCGAGCTCAGATCGACCACCTGCTTCCGCAGGAGGTCGCGTTCGGGAAGATAGAGCTCGCCCCGGTCGACACGTATCGTACCCGTCAATGCCGCCTCACCGATCGAACCCGTGAGTCGCAGGGAATCCGTGACGGTCGAGAGATCGAGCGACGCGAGCGTGCGTCTGTCGATCGCGTGAAAGTTGCGAGCGTAGAGCGCGAGATTGAAGCGTGGCTCGTCCCACTTCGCGTAGGTGACGGAACCACGCAACGCCAAGCGCGACCCGGGAGCGGTGCCGCTCGCCGCCGACAAATCGATGCGCACGCTGTCGCTCCGGCCATCGAAGCGTACGGTGCCGTTGATCGTGCGCAGCGTGATGCCGAGGTTCTGCGCCGTTATCTGGCCGTTGCGCACGGCGACGACGCCATTGATCGATTTGTGCGTCGGCGACAACGAATACTCGAGGTTCGCCGTTAGGCGTCCGGATCCCCTTTGCAGCGACGGTGAAAGCGTCTCGAGGAGCGCGAGGTCCGCGCTATCGGCGCGGATCGAGCCGTGAATCGGCGCGTTCAGCCGCTGCGCGCTGAACAGCGTCAGTTCCAACGGGACGGCAACCGTCGCGTGCAATGCGGCAACGTTGTTGCGGAACAGATCGAGGGCGGCGTCGAAGCTGCGATCTTTGTACGCTCCTGTCGCCGTTGCCCGCTCGACGTGCACCCCGGCGTAAGCGACGTGCGTCATCCGCGCGTCGGCGCGCACGTCCGGTCGCGCCCGCGTGCCCGTGACGCGTCCGTGGACAGACGCGAAGCCGGAGACCGGTGACGGCAGTTGGGCGAGAACACCAAAGTCGGCGAGGCCGACGCTATCGGCGGAGACCTCGAGCGAGACGGGGGCCAATTGCGGGGCGCTGCCGCGCGCGGCGATCCGTCCGCCGGCTCCGTTGACGAGCACGAGCGAATCGAGCAGGATGCCGAGACTGTCGCGGGCGACGTGCGACGTGCCCGCCAGCCGCCAACGGCTCTCGCCAATCGTTAGGCCCAGTGAATCGAGATCGATGCGCGTCATCGCCCCACGCGCGCCGATCGGCCCGCCGGTGCTAAACGCGTCACCGACGACGCGCGCCGACGGACCATTGTCGCTCCGAGCGCCGATCGTGAATGCGGCGCGCGAGCGTCCCGCCAGCCGCACCTCGGCGCCCAGCGTATCGAGCAACACACCGGCCACGGTGAGCGTGTCGATGCGGAGCGACGCAGTGCCAACCGGCTCGGCGAGCACGTTCCGAATCGCGAACCGGCCGCCGACGATGCGACCGCTATTCTTTCCGACGAGAAGTCCCGTGCCCTTGACGGCGCCCGTCACGTCCAATGAGTCCAGACGCCCGTACGCAGTACCGTCGAGTGTCGCCTGTCCGGCGAGTGAATCCACAAGCACGCTGTCCCGCGCACCGTGTGCCGCCAGATAGCGGCGGAATCCTCCGAGCGAATCGACAATCAATTGAAAGCGCAGGGAGTCCGATATGCCGTGCGGAAGACCGAGCGCGCCGTGCGCGAGCATCGTCGCCGCCGTCGTCTCGAGGCGCACCGTGTCGACGAACAGGCGCCGGTCGGCGAAGCGCAGGCGCGCGGTCGAGGGGAAGATGCGCAGTCCGTCGACGTCAGCTCGCGCGAGATCGAGCGCCGCGCTCCCCTCGAGATTCGCGAGCGAATCACCGCTGAGTGCAACATCATACCGGCCGGTGAGCGTCGTGGGCCTCACAGCGCCCGAAAGCCGTGCCGGATCGAGCAATTGGTGGACGGCCAGGGCAGTGAGCTGCCCCGTCCCACGGATGCCATACGCCGGTGGGTCGATGTCGACCCGTCCGTCGAAGCTGAGCGTCCCCGCCGGTCCTTGCAGGCTCGTCGTGAGCTGCAGGTCGGCGATCGTGCCACGTGCCTTGAGCGGGCCACTCATGATGCCGGTGATCGGCAGTTTCGGATACGACCGGGCAAGCATGCCTAACGACAGCGGTTGCGCTTGCGCATCGATGTCGTACATCATGTACTGCGGTCCCCACGTCACCCGTCCGTTGCCCGTGAGGTGCGAGGGCTCGCCCGGCCCGTCGCGGTGCACGATGTCCGCGTTCGCAAAGCGTACGTCGAGCCACGATGAGTCGAGCGTCGCCGTCCCGGAGATCGTACCGCCGAGGCGTGGAAAGTTCGGGTACAGATACTCGATGGAGCGCAGATCCAGCGACGCCGCGTTGACGTCGAAGTGCCGAAAGCTCGTCAGCGCCGGCTGCAAGATGTTCAGCTCTCCCTTGCCACCGACGCGCGACGTGGCGCCGTTCACGTGCGCGTCGCGGAAGGTCACGTCACTCTCATCGACGTAGAAGCGATTGAGCGGCCCGCCGTGCGCGCGAACGGTACCGTACATCTGGCCGCGCCAGTCGACGGGAAATGGCTTGCCATTCAGCGCTCGCAGGAGATCGAAGTCGAATGGCTGGGCCGACATCTTCACGTCCTTCACGGCGAGCACCGGACCGCCGACGGCGAACGTCATGTCGCCGATCAAGTGCGAGCCGGTGCTCGTCACATCCATATTGGTGAGCTTGTAATCGATGATGCGCAGATTCTGCGGCTCGTTGCCGATGTGGATCGTGGCCTTGCCGCCACCTGTGGTTGGCAAGGTCGGATAGACCCAGCTCACATCGTTGAGCGCGACCGAGTCGCCGCGGATCGTGAGATCGTACCGCACAGGGAGGTCACTCCCCCACACGATCTTCCCCTTTCCGCCGCCTGTAGACTGCGGGAGATCGAAGTGGGCGACTTCAACCCAGATCGAGTCGCCGAGATTGCGCATGGTTCCGCGCACGTTACGAAAACGAAATGGCGGATCGCTCTCGACGGCGTGAATCGTATCGAACACGAAAAACTTCCCGAGCTTGTCGCTATCGGGATCGGCGAGCCGCATGCGCGACACGACCGCGGATACCTTCGTCCATCGCCAGGTGCGAGCGAATCCGGATTTCTTCTCGTCGACGACGCGCCGAATCTCCTTGTCTGGCCGCGAAAGCGTGTACCTGACGGCGCTGTCCAATCGCGCACCGCGAAGCGTGTCGTCAGGCGTCCACGGCATCTGCAGGACGAGCGACGCGTCGCGCACCCGCGCTGCCTCGATGACGACGTAGTCCCCGAAGTTGCGCCCCGGCGTTTTGGGTACGTTGCTCTTCTTCTCGTAGGCGCGGAAAATCTACTTGAAGTTCCAGCGCCCACTCGCATGCTGCCTGAGGTACACCACCGGATGTTCGACCTGCACGTCGCGCAGCAGCAGCCGCTTGTCGATCAAATCGCGCGGATCGTAGCTCGCCGTTATGCGGCCGGTGCTGATGAACAGTGAGTCGTTGTCCGCATCGCGAATCGCGAAGCTGTCGACGGTGATGCCCGTAAGGAAGCCGCCGCTCATCGGTCCGAGATAAACCTTGCCCTTGATCGCCGACGCGAGCTGGCCCTGAATCAGGCGACGCAATTCTTCCTGGCCGTAACTCGTACGCGTCACGAACAGCCCCGTGACGATGATCACGAAGCCGATCACGAGAAGCGCGATGGCGCTGACGAGTCCAACTAGACGGCGGCGACGGATCATGCGAGAACTAGACGACTCAGAAGTCGGGGCCGATCGAGAAAGTAAAGGTAAGACGACGGAAGAAGCTCGATTGCGGCTTCGGCTGGAACGTTGGCTTGCATTCCGCGTTAGGGTCTTGCTGCCAGGTCGGTTTTCCGGTCACGGGATCCGGCTTGAGAAAGGACTTCGGCGCGTCCGCCGCGGGCGTTCCGTCCGGCACGGCGCAATAGACGCCGGTCAATCCGAGAATCGCCTTCC
>QHUV01000242.1 GCA_003222065.1 Gemmatimonadota bacterium
CGCCGAGCGATCCCCACGAACCGGTGAGGAGTCTCGTTAGGTCGAATCCGGCGACGTTCTTGACGACGCGCCCACCGCCACGCGCGACGTCGCCCCGCCCGGTCACGAATTCGACGCCGAGCGTGACGTCCCGTGGCGCGCCAAACGCCCGCGCGAGTGGTCCCGACGACGCTGTCGCGATCGTCGCGCCGAGCGTCGCGCGGGCCGGATCGCCGAAGGGGTCGAGTGCCAACCACTGGCCATGTGCCGAGGTGGCGCGGGCGATCTCGTCCATTGTTGTGCCGGCGCGCGCGGTCAGCGTCAGATCGCCGGGCTCGTATTCGACGATGCCGGAGAGTGAGCGCATCACGAGCGTCGCTCCCGCGCGTACGGGGCGATTCGCATCGAGCCAGGTCTCCCCACCGGCGATGCGCAGGCGGCGCTCTCGCGCCGCGGCGTCTCGCACCTGCTCACGCACCTCGGCGGTCGAAGCGGGCGTCCTCGCCTCGGCAACCGTCGCCGTCAAGTCCGCTCCCCGGCAGAGCGAGCGGCGGGCGCCATGTGCCATTCGCGGCAGGCGTGCACCGGCACCACCTTGCCCGGATTGGCCCGCCGCTCCGGATCGAAGACGTCGCGCACCGAGCACATCGCGCCTAACGACTCAGCGGAGAAGATGGCGTCCATCCACGGAAGCTTGTCGATGCCGATGCCGTGTTCCCCGCTGACGGTGCCGCCGGCGTCGATGCAGGCGTGCATGATGTCGCGCATCGCGGCGTGCACGCGCGCCGACTCGTCGGGATCATTCGCGTCGTAGCCGATGTTCGGGTGCAGATTGCCGTCACCGGCATGGAACACGTTACAGACGGTGACGCGATGGCGGAGTGAGATCTCATGGATCCGCGCGAGGATCGCCGGCAACTTCGTACGCGGCACGACGGCGTCCTGAACGACCAGGTGTGAGGAGATCCTCCCCATCGCGCCGAACGCCTTCTTGCGTCCCTGCCAGAGCTTCGCGCGCTCCGTCTCGTCGCGGGCGACGCGAACAGTGCGCGCGCCGGCCTCACGGGACAACCTCACGACGTCGGCAACGTCGGCGTCGAGACCGGCGGCCGGTCCGTCGAGCTCCACGAGCAGGACCGCCGCCGCATCGGTCGGATAGCCGGCGGCATAAATCGACGCTTCGACGGCGCGGATCGTCGCCGCGTCCATCATTTCCAGCGCCGCGGGAAGAATTCCGCTCGCGATGATCGCCGATACGGCCCGCGCGGCGGCGTCGATCGACGAGAAATCGGCGAGCAGCGTCCGAATCGCCTGCGGAATGCGCGCCAATCTCACCGTCACGTCGAGCGCGATCCCGAAACAGCCTTCGGAGCCCACGAACGTTCCGACGAGGTCGTAGCCTTCCGACTCCCCGGCGGCATTACCGAGTTGGACGACCTCCCCGTTAGGCAGAACCACGGTGAGGGCGACGACGTGATTGAGTGTGACGCCGTACTTGAGACAATGTGGCCCGCCCGCATTCTCGGCGACGTTGCCGCCGATCGTGCAGGCGGCCTGGCTGGATGGATCTGGTGCGTAGTGCAAGCCGTGCGCGCTCACGGCCCGTGACAGAGCGACGTTCACGACGCCCGGCTCGACGACCGCAAGGGCATTGTCGGCGTCGATGGAGATGATGCGCGTTAGGCGATTGAGTCCGAGGAGCACGACGCCGTCGGCAAGCGCGCCGCCGGAGAGGCCCGTGCCGGCGCCGCGCGGCACGAACCGAACGTTGCCGCGAGCAAGCTCGCGCACGACGGCAATCACTTCGTCGCGACTACCGGGAAAGACGGCGACGGACGGCTGCCTGACGTAGCCCGGCAGACCATCCGAGCTGTAGGCAAGCAGCTCGCCCTGCCGAACGAGGACGCGTCGCTCCCCGACGATGGCCGCCAAACGACCCGCCAGGGCTGGATCGGCGGTGCCGTGCTGCTGTGCGCCGGCTACCTCGACAGCTGGGCTCGCGCTCATTGCTCGACGTGAGCGCCGCGACCGTTCGACTTGGCCAACGTGTGCACTTGGGCACGCGTGACGATCGCGCCTAACGCCGCAGAGAGAATCTTCTCGAGCTCGCGCAACCGCGCGGCGGGAGACGGAGACGACAGCAACTCTTGTCGTGCCTCGAGACCGATGTCGATCATCGACGCGATCGCGAACGACAGGCTCGCGGCGTCGTCAGGCAGCTCTGGCAGCGGATCCGGATCGTCGGCCAGCGTGCGCGCCGCGCGCCCAACGCGGCGGAACACGTCGCGAACGCGCTCGGCGAGCGCATCGAGCTCGGCGCCGATCTCGAACTCGTCCTCGAGGAGCACCGCGTTACACACATGATAGGGATGCGGCGAGCTCACGAACGACACGAACGCGAACCGTTCGGCGCCCCTGACAACGATGTTCGAGCGTCCGTCGGGCAGCTTCTCGGTGTTTACGATCTCGGCTATGCACCCGACGGTGCCGCGCGCGATCTCGATCTCCGCGATGCCCTCTGGCAGCCGCACGATGCCGAAGCGGCTCTCCTTTTCGCGGCAGTCGGCGATGAGCTGCCGATACCGGGGCTCGAAGATGTGTAGCGGTACCGCCGCCCCGGGAAACAGGACGAGTGGAAGGGGAAAGAGGGGAAGGTTGTCGAGCGTCACAGTGTTAACGTACGCGACGAGCGGAGGAGAGCCAACTGGCGAAGGCTGCCGCGCGCGGGCACGCGTAGGCGATCCGTTATTCGGACGCCACGACGACCTTCAACGCGTCTCTCACCAATCGATACTCGAGCGGCGGACGCAGCGACACGACCTCGCCGTCGAGCGCGATGTCTCCCGAGACTACGCCACTACGCGGCTCGATGCGAACGTGGTCGACGATGATGCTTTGCATTGCCGGCGTGCGCGACACGGCGCGCACGCCGCGGGCGGCGGCGGCGAAGGCGAGGGCGAGCGTGCGGCCACCGCTCCGCGATCGAACGACCATGACGTGAAGCCCGCGCCGTCCGCCCTCGACACGCGCGCCGAGCGTGGGCAGACGCAACTCGCGTTCGCCCACGCCGACGAAGACGAGCGGCGTCAGGTATTCCCTCTCCGTCCCGTCCACCTCGAGCGCTACGCGAATGGTGTGGAGCTGGGCGAGGATTCGCAGACCCGCCGCCGCCGACGCGAGCCAGTAGCCGAGCCGCCGCTCGAGACGCTCCCTGGTCCGCACATACGTGACGTAGGCGCCGACAGAGCTCGTGTTGAGAAAGACGTGTCCATTGACTTCGCCCACGTCGATGCTGCGCGTGCCCCTCCCCGCAGCGACGCGGACGGCCGCGTCCAGATCTTCCGGCAGCCCGAGATCATGGGCCAGGTGGTTCAGCGTTCCGCCGGGCAGAATCGCCAACTCACATGCTTTGCCGCGAAGCTCGCCGGCGGCGGTCGCGATCGAACCGTCTCCGCCGGCAACGAGAACCCGCCGCGCGCCGCTCTCGATCGCCCTGCGTATCCGCGCCGCGAGCTCGTTAGGTGGAATCCGCTCCACGCGAAAGTTGCGATCCTTGGCGAGGGCCTCGCACGCATCGTTCGCCGTTCCCGCTTCGGCATTCACGAACGCGGGTATCTCGACCCCGGTCACGCGCTGCGGCTCGCCTCCACGGTTTCGAGCTCCACCGTCGCCTTGCGCTCGAGCTTTCCCCAGCCAAC
The DNA here is from genome assembly GCA_003222065.1 of Gemmatimonadota bacterium. Classification (GTDB taxonomy): domain Bacteria; phylum Gemmatimonadota; class Gemmatimonadetes; order Gemmatimonadales; family Gemmatimonadaceae; genus AG2. The sequence continues at coordinate 3,678 of QHUV01000242.1, forward strand.
GACGTGGCCGCGAATGGCTGCCGCAAACGATTTCACGACCACCCAGTACATGATCTGCCGATACGCAAAGCGCTGGATGAAGATCAACCACGTGAGCTGCTTCTCTTCCCGTGGCTCGAAAAGAAACGCGATCATCGCCGCCGCCCAGTCTACCAGCAAAAACACCGCGTAGTAGGTGAGCACTTGCTCCAGATTCACGAGCGCATATGTCCCACCGTGAGACGTACGCGTTGCCCACACCGACAGCAGGCTGAACACGAACATCAGGTCCGCCAACGGCGAGAGCGCCGGCAGAACCAGCTGAAACAGCCAGACGTTAGGCATGGCGATCCAGCCCAGCGTGCCGTAGCTCCGTCGGAAAAGCGTCGCCCGATGCTTCCATGCACACTGGAGCGTGCCGAATGACCAACGAAAGCGCTGGCGAGCCAGCGCCCGCAAGGTGTCCGGCGCTTCGGTTAGCGCGACCGCGCCGTCGGCATAGGCTACCGAGTAGCCGGCGCGACGCACCGCCAGAGTGAGGTCCTGATCCTCGGCAAGCGTGTCGTCTCGAAAGCCGCCGACCTCATTGATTACTGGCCGGCGCCAAGCTCCCACCGCCCCTGGAACTACCGTTATGCAATCGAGCAGCGAGAACGCGCGACGGTCGAGGTTTTGGGCCTTGCCGCCATTCGCCTTCGTGAACACGCGGACCCGTTGGTGCTCGCCGTATTTAGCTCGCGCCTGCTGGTACGTGCTGTCCGTCGACCCGTCATCGACGACGATGATTTCCAGTGCGCCCGCGTATTGCTGCGCCAGCAGACTGTCGATCGTACGGCTGATGACCTTGTCCTCGTTGAACGCCGGGATGACGACACTCACCGCGGGAGCGAACGTGGTCGGCAGCGATCGGTCCTGGTGGCGCTTGAGGCGCTGAACGAGGGCCAGCGTCCCGATCACGACCAACCGGCCGACGCCCAGCACCACGGCGATCGTGAAAATCCAGAAGAGCAGCCATTCGACGATGCCAAGGAGGCCGAAGCCGCCGATGAGGAGCAGCCGCTGCATGCCGGCCGTCGCGCCTAACGGCGGCATTGCTTCATCGCGCGTGAGACCGGCGAGCTGCGAGACGAGCACCAGGGTGTCGCCGCGCGCGCGCAGGGAATCGATCAGCGGCCCAAGCGCGGCGAGGGTGTTCGCGCGATTCCCGCCGGCGTCGTGGAGGAGAACAATGTTGCAGGCCTTCGTCGACTGTCCGCGCGCCAGAGAGTCGGTGCATTCGCCGCGCTCGTTAGGGTCCTCGGGACGTGAGTCGAGGACGTTCTTGATGATCTGAGCGGGCGGCGGATCCTGCCAATCTTCAGAGTCGACGTGCAGGCCTATCGTGAGGTAGTTCCGCTGCGTCGCCAACCAGACAGGCACGAGCTCGTTGCGCGTCGTCGGTTCGGCGTCCCCGAAGTAGGGTGGACGAAATAGCGCCGTACGATGATCGAGCATCGCTTCGATGAGGCGTTCGTTGGCATCGAGCTCGACCTCCGTCCGCTTTCGTCCCGTTAGGCCAAGGTTCGGGTGCGAGTACGTGTGATTGCCGATTTCGTGTCCTTCCCGATAGATGCGACGCAGCAGCGGCACGTGCGCGTCCGCGTTCTCGCCAATGACAAAGAACGTCGCCTTGACATGGCGCGACGCGAGCGTGTCCAGAATGGGCGTCGTCCAGGTCGGATCGGGGCCGTCATCGAAGGTGAGCGCGACCCAATGGGGATGAATCTCCTGGGCCCCGAATCGCTGCACGATGAAGGGTGTGGGATAGCTGGTGAATCGTTGTCCTACGACCAAGCCGCTCGTGGAGTCGATGGCGAGGACTCGCGTCCCAGACAGCGGTTGAGCGCGAATGCGCAGGATCTCCCCTTCGCCATCCAGCTCGGGATCGTAACCGGGAAGAGCCGTCGTCAGCCGCTCCGGCGCGAGCAGATGGCCGTCGTCGTCGAGTACGCGCCACAGCGACGGATCCTCGGAGCCCAATCGCCAGAACGCCACGCCGGCGACGCCCAACGATTGCGCCACCTTCATCTCGTTGTACGCCGTCAACCCGTCGAGAAACCAAATCTCATGATCGGTCGAGTCCGGGCTTTGATAGGTCGCGACGGGATTGAGCGACACACGGTCCATACGCATGACGGCCCCGCTGTCACGCAGCGCACGGATCACGTCCTGAAAGGTCGCTCCGTCGGCGGCAATCTTCCCACGCTTATCGTTCCAGTCGTAGCCATAGGCGCCAATCATGAGTATCAGCTTATCACGCGGCACGACTGCGGCGATCGCCCGCGCGTGATCGATGTAGAATTGCTGGCTCGCGATCGGGCCGGGATCGCCGCCGGCATAATGTTCGTCGAAGACCATCGCATAGACCTGATCGACGGTCGTGGCGACTTCGCGGAGATCCGCACTGTCGATGTACGCGGGCACCGCATAGGCGATGGTCTTCCCGAGCGGCGCCAGCACGACGCGCAGCTCGCGCGTGAAGGTCATCGACAGCTCGTGAAGGTGCGGGAAATTCTCCGCCGCCTCGAAGTCGACGAGTACGCCCTCCAGCCCGTTCGCGCGCACGACTTCGGCGAGTTGGGCGATCGCGCGCGCTCGCGCGATCGGACGGGTAAGCAGGGCGCGCACGTCCGGCGTGCGGAAGTCCTGCGCGGCCGAGCTGAAGTTGCTCACCATGAGCAGCAGCCGCGGCCGTTTATCGCGGGGCTCTTGAAGCACGCGCGCCATCGCTCGCTTTCCATTGAGCGTGTCGACGCGCAACGAATCGCCCCCGCGGTCGACGAATGCCCATTCGAGCACGACCAGATCGAGCTGTTTCAGATTCGCGTCGAGCGACGCGTACGAGTTGTCGTCCCAATTGACGTAAAAGCCGCCGATCAGCGGCGCGCCGGCCGGAGGGTGCTTCTCGCCATTCGCCGGGACGGACGGAATGCGATTCACGTGACGCGCCTGCGGCACGCGCTTCGTCGTCGCCAGCGCCTGCTGAAAGCGGCGGCGCGCGAGCAGCCGCGCGCGCTCCGAGAGCCTAACGATTGGCTTTCGCGTCAACGACTGTGGATGCAGCGCCGGAATGTTGGGCGCGAACAACAGACTCAGGCCGAGGGTGAGCCCGATGGCCGTCGTCAACACGCCGAGGACGATGGCGGCGCGACGGATGCGTTGCCATCGCCGGCCCGACTTATCAATGAAGACTGGGGTCCGCTGCGACATGGAGAGAAGCGAATGATATATGAGCGAACCGGCGAGCAGCGAAACGGGGAGTAGCGAAACGGGGACCTTTCGGTCCCCGTTTCGCTGCTCCGCGCTCGCTCGCTGGCACTCGCTCGAAGCCTATTTGGTATCGCTCGCGCTGCGCGCTCGCTCCTGCTCCTCTCGGTAAGAAACCTCAGGCGGCCCAGAAGCCGCAGAGGGCGCGGCCGTCAGGCGACTCGCGTAGCTTTTCGAACGCTCGCTCGCGAATCTGCCGAATCCGCTCGCGCGTGACGCCCATCAAGGCGCCGATCTTCTCGAGCGTCATCGCCTCGGAGCCTTCCTCGAGACCATAGTAGAGGTACAGAATCTTCCGCTCGCGCGGCGACAAGTATTTGCGAAATACGCGATCGATGAACTCGCGCATGAGCTTGTAATCGCACAGCTCCTCGATCTCGGTGCCATCGACTCCGGCAAACCGTTCGCCGAGCGTGGATGCCTCCCGGTCGGACCGATCAATTGGAGCGTCGAGGGAGACTTCTGTCGCCGACATCTGCTTCGCGGCCCGGACAGTCTCCGGCGTCTCTTCCAGCAGGCGGCTGGTCTCTTCTTCGGTGGGGTCGCGCTTTAGAACTTGGGCGAGGATCGTCTCGGCGCGGGCGAGACGAATGAGCTGCGAATTCTGATTGAGGGGGATTCGAACTGACCTGGTCTGCTCCGCCAGTGCTTTGAGCACCGCCTGTCGAACCCACCATACTGCGTACGAGATGAACTTGACGCCCTGGTCTGGATCGAATTTCCGCACGGCTTTCAGAAGTCCTTCATTGCCGATCGCGACGAGCTCGGAAAGGTCGAGTCCATGGCCCTGATACTTCTTCACGTACGAAATGACGAATCTCAGGTTCGCGGTGACCAGTCGTTCCGCAGCCTTTTCGTCGCCACGCTGGGCGCGCCGGGCCAGGCGTCGCTCTTCTTCTGGGTCGTCGATCAGCGGGAGTTTCTGGATATCCTGGAGGTATTGGTCGAACGCGGTCGAGGGGGAAGAACGGAAATACCCTCTGGAAGACCTGGTCTCCGTCACTTGCTCCATACACGCTCCTCACCAAGGGGGTCAGTTGGAGCGAGCACCGTGGCGGGGCGGCGGCGCCCGTCGCGCGGATGTTCGCGAGAGGTAGGGCAGGTATCAGGGGCGGCTAGGGTAATGAGAGGGCCCCGAAGCGTCAATACTGAATTGTGAGCTTCCTCTCATTTGAGGTGGCCGCGAATGGTGAGCGTAACGAGTTATCCACCGGTTGGATGGTCGCTTACAGGTTACTCGTCTCCTCGGGAGAAAAAAAACGAGGGGCCGCCTCGTCGTCGTGACGAAGCGGCCCACATGCCCCTTTTGCTGCTCCTCAGCCCGCTGGCGGTTGAGGACCAGAGCCGGGCGGCGGCGGATCCCGGGGTCGGGTGCGGCTCGTCGCCATCAAGACTCCGATGCCGATCAGGATGATGATACCGACGATGATCCACGTCTGCGGCACGTTCAGCAGATAGGCGCCAAACGCGAGTCCAACAATCAGGATGAGAAATCCGATGAGGTACGTCGCGAAGGAGGACATGGAAAAGGAGTTAGGGGCCAGGTGCTGCCAGCTCGAGAAATTCGGAGGATTGGCAGATACATGCTTCATTCCAAACCATTTCGCTACTTCTTCGCCGTCCCCGCCTGAACCATCTGAACCTCCGGCCGCGGCAATAACATCGCCGTTCCGTGCTGCCGGCCGAAGATCTTTGCCTCACGACACGTCGGGACCCACACGTCGATATGCGCACCGCGAATCATCGAGCCCGTGTCGTCGATCAAAAAGCGACCGAGGTACTTCTCGCCAGCGTAAAGCTCGATATATCGGGACAGCGGGAATAGTCTTCGATCGGCGGCGACGATTCCCGGTCGCACATATCGACCACGACGCGTCGTTCCGCTCAGGCAGTAGGCGGTGACGAGCACCGGCACTGGCTCGCCGGCGCGGAGTGGCCGATGCATGGTCTTGGTCCAACCTCTCGTCGCGGCACGCACGACGGCGCCCTCCATGCGAATCGGCTCCGCAGCGACAGGATGGCGCGGCGGATCGGCCGCCGCCGCCTGGGCGGCGGCATGTGCGCGCGCGATCGCCCGCTGCTCGTCACGGATGCCAAAGGCGATCACGACGCCGAGCGCGAGAGTCGCAAGGGCGGGGTGTCTGATTCGCCGGGCGCGAGGCCGGCAGTCCGCTGCGCTCGATCGCCTGCCGCACCCGATCGCTCGTTCCCGCCTCGGCAACGCCGAGCCGCTCGGCGACACGACTCTCGAGGACCATGCCGACCGCCACCGCCTCGCCGTGGAGCATGCGATACTCGCTACGCAGCTCGATCGCGTGACCGATCGTGTGGCCGAAGTTGAGCGTTTTCCGAACTCCGCCTTCCCGCTCATCCCGCCTAACGACGTCCGCCTTGATGGCGATGCTGCGGACGGCGACGCGCTCGAGCGCGGCCGCAGCCTGTCGGCTACCGCTCACGATCGATGGAGCAGCCTCGGCGACGTCGTCGAAATACGCGGCGTCGGCAATCACGCCGTGCTTGATCGCTTCCGCCAGGCCGGCGCGCAGATGCTCCGGCGGCAACGTGCGCAGCACATCCAGGTCGGCAATGACGGCCGAGGGCTGATGAAAAGCACCGACGAGGTTCTTGCCCGCTAGCGTGTCGACGCCCGTCTTACCGCCAATCGAGGCGTCAATCATGGCGAGCAGTGTCGTCGGCACCTGGATGAATGGCAGGCCGCGCATATATGTGGCCGCGACGAACCCCGCCAAGTCGCCG
>QHUV01000243.1 GCA_003222065.1 Gemmatimonadota bacterium
CGACCGGAAGCAGCATGCGCCTAACGACATCCCGGTCGATTCCCCAGAGGAAGTATGACTGGTCCTTCCGCGGATCCAGACCACGGTGCAGAGTGCCGCCGGCGATGCGCGCGTAATGTCCCGTCGCGATCCATTGTGCGTCGATCGCGTCGGCCTTGCGCAGCAAGTCGCGAAACTTCGTAAAGGTGTTGCAGCGAACGCACGGAATTGGCGTCCGGCCCCGCGCGTACTCCTGCACGAAGTTGTCGACGACGTCGCGACCGAAGGCACTTTCGAGGTTGAGCACGTAGTGCGGCACACCGAGCTGCTGGCAGACGCGTCGCGCGTCGTTGATCGAATCGAGGGAGCAGCAGGGTCGATCGGGGACATCGTCTCCGTAGCAGAACAGTTTCATCGTCGCGCCAATGACGTCGTAGCCCTGCTCGACGAGCAGCGCCGCGGCAACGGACGAATCGACGCCGCCGGACATGGCGACCAGCACTCGCTCCTTCATCGTCAGGCGCCGACCGGCTCTGGCCTCGAAGCGGGAGGCTGGCCCCGTGCCTTGCGAACAAGGGCCGGGAAGACCTGCGCCACGCGGTCGATAGCCGCGTCAGTCGTTAGGCTACCGAGGCTCATGCGGATGGCGGCATTGGCGATATCCGGTCTCACGCCACACGCCGTCAGCACGTGCGACGGCGTCACGCTACCGCTCTGGCACGCGGACCCGGCGGAGCACGCGATTCCTTGAAGGTCCAACGCCATGAGCATCGACTCGCTCTCGGTGCCCGGGACGGAAATGCTCGAGATGTGTGGGGCGCGCCGGACGGCTCGCCCATGGATCACTGCCTCCGGCACCTGCTCGAGAATCTCTCGCTCGAGCCGCTCGCGGAGAGACGTTAGGCGATGACACTCCTCGGTTCGCTCGGCGAGCGCCAGCTCGGCGGCGCGAGCGAGGCCAACCGCCATGGCCACGTTCTCCGTTCCCGGCCGCCGGCCACGGTCCTGCGTACCGCCGTGGAAGAGCGGCTCGATAACGGTCCCGCGCCTAACGAATATCGCCCCGCACCCCTTCGGGGCGCCGATCTTGTGTCCCGAGATCGTGAGAAAATCGAACGGCACCGCCGCGGCGTCGATCGTCAGTTTGCCGAACGCCTGCACCGCGTCCGTGTGAAAGAGCACGCCGCGCTCGTTCGCGGTTGCCGCCAACTCACCGATGGGCTGGATCGTGCCGACCTCGTTGTTCACCCACATCACCGACGCGATCGTCACGTCCTCGCCGACGAGCTGGCCGAACGCGTCGATGTCGACGACGCAATCGCTGGTCATTGCGCAAAGGCGCTCCTCGGCGCCCTCACGGCCAGCCTGGTGGACGGCGCCCAGCACCGCCTTGTGCTCGATCGGCGTGCTCACCACCGCGTTGCGTCCCGCTACGCGTCGGGAGCGCCAGGCGCCGAGCACCGCGAGGTTGTCGGATTCCGTACCGCCGGACGTGAAGCAAACCTCGTCCGTGCGTGCACCGAGGCACGCCGCGACTCGCTCCCGCGCCTCGTCGAGAGCCACGCGAGCCTCGCGTCCCCACCGATGCATGCTCGACGGATTGCCAAAGCGTGGACCGAAGAACGGTTCCATCGCTTCGCGCACCTCGGGTCGAACCGGCGTCGTCGCCGCGTGATCGAGATAGATAGGCTCCAGCATGGCAAGAATATACCGTAATGAACTCTTCTTTTCAGCGTGTGTATCACGGCGTAACCTAGGGACGCGACCAGCGCGCATATGCTACGCCTCCATCCGTTCGCGCTTCTAGTTTCGCTGATTCTGCCCGCTCGATTACACGGACAGAAGACGCCAGATCGGCCACCGATCGACCTCTCCCCGCCGCCGTCCGAGGAGCGGCCGAGCAAGGCCGATCCGCTCTCGGGGTCCATCTTCGGATATTGGGCAGTACCGGTCGGGGCCTTTCACCACAATGAAGACGGGGGTGGCGGCCTCGGATTCCAGGGTGGATACGCCTTCGATCGCGCACGCCACGTCGCGCTTCGACTCGAAGGGGGATTCCTCGCGTACGGCTACGTGTCGCGAAACATCGACGTGCCGGAATACGATGAGTTCGGGAGCTACCTCGGCAACACCAGCGTATCGTACGCCGCGCGCCAACATCTGATGTACTCTCTCGACATCGGTCCGGAGGTAACTGCCCTCCGTGGCACGGTTCGGCCGTACGGATTTGCTACCGCTGGTCTCTCGTACTTCGAGAGCAAGGTGAATGTTCGACCGCCGCAATACAACGGGGACGATGCCGTCGACCGCACGGTCTTCAGCGCCGGCAATTTCGCGTGGAGCACGGGGCTTGGATTGCGCATCGGATCACATGATGCCCGCTCCGGTCTCTTCGACGTCGGCATTCGCTTTCGACGCAACGCGCGCGCGCATTACGCCAACGATCGTGCACTGAGCAGCCTGTCTGGCGGTCCGCTCGTCGTGTCGCCGTTCTACGGCTCGGCGAACATCGTCACGATTTACGCCGGCGCTTGGGTGGGTCCGCGGAGGCGGCACTAGGGTCTGGCGCGTAGAATTTGCCGCGGACAGCCCACAATTCGGGAAAGAACCGCTGCTCGATCGTGCGCTGCAGGTATCGCGCACCCAACGTGCCGCCCGTGCCGCTCGTGGTGGGGCCGATGATCCGTTCCACGAGTTGCACATGTTTGAATCGCCATTGGGCGAATTGCTGCTCGTACTCGAGCAGCGACTCGGCGAGGAAAAAGAGCAGCGTCGGCCCGGGACCGGTGTACAGCGCCTCGAGCGTGGTTTTCTCTTTGGCGAGTAAGCCCACGAATAATTCCTGCAGCGTCGGCCGAGCGAGATGGCGCGCCACTAAGGGCGGAATTTCGCCGTGCTCCTCCAACGCGTGCATGAAATGAGCATCGCGCAAACCGGACGCGGCCTCGATGGCGCGGAATTGCACGCTCTGCGATCCGCTCGACGCACCGAGATAGCCGCGGAACTCCGCGAAGTGCTGGGGCGGTAGCGTCTCCAGCGAGTCGAGCTGCGCGGACACGATCCGCATCAAGGCGTTGAGGCGACCCATGTGCCAGACTGCGCGGCCGGTATCGTAGCGCGCGAGCACGGTCGTCAGCTGATCCAGCTCGAACAGGATTGCCTTGAACCACAGCTCGCTCGCCTGATGCACGACGATGAAGAGAAGTTCATCGGGGTGCTCGGGACTCGACCGCAGCCGCTGCAGCGCGAGCAGCTCGTCGAGAGCGAGATAAGACCCGTAGTCTATGGACGCGATATCCGGCCTTTCGCCACGGCGCGACGGACTCAAAAGGTCGCGACCTCCAGCGACACGATGTCGTCCACGAGCATCGTTTCCGCCGCGAAGAAGGGCTCGCCGTAGCGCCTGCGAATCAACGCGCCGTAGTAGGCGGCGTAGTGACGCACCAAGTCGTAGAGCGGCTCGCCGTTGGGATACACTTCCCCCGCCTGCGTGGCGCCACTGAACTGGGAATCGTAGCAGCGAACCGCCTCGAGCTTGCGCTCGAATTCGTCGCTGATGTCGACGACGAACGTAGGCTTGGTCGCGTCCTGCCGGAAGGAAAGTGTGTGTACCACCTTGTGTGGACGGTGCTTTGGTACGTCCGGCGCGAGCTTCGCGAGGCCGGCGACGAAACACGCGTCGCGCACGAGCTGCGACGTTACGATGTGATCGGGATGTCGCCCCGTCGGAGCCGGTGCGATCACAACGCGCGGCTTGTAGCGGCGGATCACTCGGGCAACTCGCTCGCGCGTTGCTGGATCGTTGGTGATGCCAGCGTCTGGCAGATCGAGATTCTCTCGCGCGGCGAGACCCATGAGCTCAGCGGCTTGACTTGCCTCGGCGGCCCGCGTCGCCGACGAGCCCCGCGTCCCCATCTCACCCTGAGTGAGATCGAGCACGGCGGTGCGATGTCCCTGTCGCGCTGCCTTGATCAGCGTTCCGCCACAGGTGAGCTCGACGTCATCCCGATGCGCGGCGATCGCGAGCAAGTCGACTTCCGTCATGGGCCGCAATATAGATC
>QHUV01000244.1 GCA_003222065.1 Gemmatimonadota bacterium
AGCGGCGCCGGCGGAGCGGCGGGGAGCGGCTCCAGTCTCGCTCGGGAGAGCTTGCGCGAACGGTGTCGGGGCGAGGGCGCCACGGATAGCGGTGTAGAGTGGACGAGCAGGCGTTACGGCACGCGGCGGTCGAGGAATGTAACCTTCTCTCGGGACGCGTCCGCGACAAGCGGTCGCGGAAAAGCTCATCACTCACTCGGATCGTTCGTCGGATACGCGCATGGCCAACCGCCTCAGCACGGAAACCAGCCCGTACTTGTTGCAGCACGCGAACAATCCCGTGGACTGGCGTCCGTGGGGCGAGGAAGCGCTCAGCGAGGCACGGCGCGAGGACAAGCCGATCCTGCTCAGCGTCGGTTACGCCGCGTGCCACTGGTGCCATGTCATGGAGCACGAGTCGTTCGAGGACGACGCCATCGCGGCGTTAATGAATGAGAACTTCATCAATATCAAGGTGGACCGGGAGGAGCGGCCTGACATTGACGGGATCTACATGCAGGCGGTACAGGCGATGACGGGCCACGGCGGATGGCCGATGACCGTCTTCCTGACGCCGGAGGGCGTTCCCTTCTACGCCGGTACGTACTTCCCCGGCGAGGATCGCCAGGGCATGCCGTCGTTCAAGCGCGTACTCACGGCCGTCGGTGAGGCGTATCGAACTCGGCGCGTGGACGTCGACCGCACGACGGCGCAACTGCGCGAGTTCTTCGCGTCGACCATGCATCCGACGCGCAGCACGGGCACTCTTTCACCGTCGCTCCTCGAGCGCGCCTATCGAGGGTTGGCTCAGGATCATGACGCGCGTCACGGCGGCTTTGGTGGCGCGCCTAAATTCCCGCAGACGATGGCGCTCGACTCCGTCTTGCGGTACGGGGCGCGGACGCGCACCGAGCTCGCGCTGACAATCGCGCACGAGTCGTTTCGAGCCATGGCGCGTGGCGTGACTGGTCGCGACGGCGGATTCTATTCGTCGCTCGACGCCGACAGCGAAGGTTACGAAGGGAAATTCTATGTGTGGACGCGGGCCGAGCTCGACACCGTGCTCGGCGGCGAGGCGCCGCTCGCCACGGAGTATTGGGGGGTGACAACTGAGGGCAACTTCGAGGGCAAGAACATCCTGCACGTGCCTAACGATCACGCGGTGGTGGCGGCGCGGCACGGCATCTCGGCCGCCGAGCTGCGCGCCCGGCTCGCCAGCGCCAAGCATGCCCTGCTCGCCGCGCGCGGGGAACGCGTCCGACCGGGTCGGGACGACAAGATTCTCGCCTCCTGGAACGGGTTGATGGTGCGCGCCCTGGCGGAAGCGGCCCGTGCCCTCGACCGGATGACGTATCGCGCCGAGGCTATCCGGCACGGTGAATTTCTCTTTCGTGCGCTCGTCCGTGAAGGACGCGTGCTTCGGTCGTACAAGGACGGCGTCGCGAAGATCGGCGGATATCTCGAGGACTACGCCGCGCTCGCGCTCGCCGCGCTCGCGCTCTACGAGCTCACGTTCGATGACGTGTGGCTGACGCGGGCGCGCACGCTCACCGACGCGGCCGTCGAATGGTTTTGGGATGACGGCGCGGGCGCATTCTTCGACACGCCGCACGACCATGAGGTACTCGTGACGCGTCCGCGCGACGTCACGGACAACGCGACGCCGTCCGGAACGTCGCTGGTCGCCGAGTTGCTGGCGCGCCTCGCGGACCTCCTGCAGGACGAGACCATGCGCCGGCGTGCCACATATGTCCTGGAGACGGTCGCCGAACCGATGGCCCGCCACCCCGCGGCGTTCGGCCACGCGTTAGGCGTCGCCGACCTCCTGGTGCGTGGCGCCGTGGAGTTGGCGATCGTCGGGGATCCGGCGTCGGAGGACTTCCGAGCGCTGACGCGGGCCGCCGCCGAGCGCTACGTGCCGTCGCCCGTCCTCGCCGGCGGAGCGGCGCGGAGCGCGCCGGGGATTCCTCTGCTTGCCGATCGGCCGACGGCGGGCGGCCGCGCGACGGCCTACGTCTGCCGGAACTACGCCTGCGACGCGCCGGTCACCGACGCCGACCTTCTGGGAACGCAGCTCGATGCGGCAACGACCGCCTAACGACCTCAGGCGATGCGGCGGGCAATGTCGGCGCGCATCACTTCCAGCGCGGCGCACGCTTTGGTGAAAGCGTCGCGCAAGCTGCCGACCATCGGCGCCAGCACATCGGCCGCGGCGCCGTTACGACCCCTCCGCTCGATCTCGGCCGCGCGCTGACCTAACGCGGCGGCGCCGAGGTTGCCGGCGCTGGACTTGAGAGAGTGCGCGGCGGCAACAATGGCGTCGGCATCTCCCGTGGCGATGCCTTGCTCGGCCGCGTCGAGTCGTTCCTTCCCCTGCGCAACAAACAGGTCGATGAGCTCAACGAGAAACTCCGCGCCGAAGCGGGCGGCCAGACGTTCGAGATGCGTACGATCGATCGGCTCGGCCATCTCACCTATTGAGCTGGGTTCCGCTTATACCACGGCGTGTGCGTCGCCAACTGCGCAGGATCGAACAGAGCATCGTCGATCGGCACGTCGACGCGAACGTTCGCGTAGACTTCGCGCAGGCTCGGCTTGCCGTCGCGAAGGCCCGTGACTTCCTCGGCGACCCACGATTGCCCATGGGGAACATATCGCTGAAACCGATACTCGTCGCGACGCGAGCCGTTCGGCGTCTTCACGGTCTCGACAAGCCTAACGAACAACAGCCGCTCGGCGTCGATCCAGAACTGTTTGGAGGTGCTATCACCGGCGTCCGCGCCGACGACGAAGACCGGTCGATTCTCCCACGTCGCGCGTGAGACTTTGGACATGTCGATGCCACGGCGTCTCAGAATGTCGATGGTGCGCTCCACGGGCTGGGTGTACACGTCGAAGCCGAGAATGAGCAGCTCGTTCATCTGCGCGCGGCTGTTGGCGAGCTTTCTGTTGGCAAACGAATACAGCCGCTCGTCGGGTCGGTGCGCCGACCTGGGGTCACCGCCGCGGGCGGGGGCGACGTCTTGACCGGTGATCGCGCGCACGACAGCGCGGACACGAGAACCGCGAGCGTCGACAGCCAAAGGCCGCTGGCGTGCCGACGTGAATTGGTCGTCGAGGTCATGGCTCCAGGCGATATCCTGCTTTCCAGACCGTGAGAATATGCCGCGGCGCGGACGGGTCATCTTCGAGCTTCCGGCGCAACTCCGCAATATGAATGTCCACGGTTCGCGTCATGACTTCAACTCGATGACCCCACACCTCACGAAGGAGCTCGACACGGGACACGACCGCACCACGACGCCGCACGAGCGTGAGCAAAAGATCGAACTCCTTGGGGCTGAGCGCCACTACTTGGCCCGCCCTCGTCACCGTGCGCGACGCGGGGTTGATCTCGATGTCTCCGAAGTGCTCGATCGAGTCGCCGCCTACGTGGGTGCCCCGCTCCGACATGCGCGAGCGGCGTAGCAGCGCGCCGACGCGCGCGAGTAGTTCCAGCACGCCGCATGGCTTCGTGACGTAGTCATCCGCGCCGAGGCGGAACCCGAGCACTTTGTCCGCCTCCTGGCCCCGCGCGGTAAGAATGAGCACCGGCATCTCGAGTCCATCATCGCGAAGGCTGCGCAATACTCGATAGCCGTCCATTCCCGGCAGCATGAGGTCGAGAATCACGAGATCGGGAAGCCACTGCTTCGCTCTGGAGAGCCCGGTCTCCCCATCCTCGGCGACAGCAACCTCATAGCCCTCGATCTCGAGTCCAGTGCGCAGGCCGTAGGCGAGGTCGGGATTGTCCTCGACGATGAGGATGTTGCCTTGCTGCACCGTCATCAATGCTCGCTGGTCGCTGGTGCGTGCTCGCGCAGAGCGTCGAGCTCGGGGCGCGACTCGTCCCCCAGCGCGCTGTGCGCGGGCAGCTCGACGACGACGCGCGCGCCACCGTCCGGGTTCGACGCTTCGATCCAGGCCGCGCCGCCGTGGAGGGCTACGAGCTCACGCACCACAGAGAGTCCGATACCGCTGCCGCCCATCGCCGATTCAGCGCTCCGGCTCAACCGCACGTATGGCTCCCACACCCGATCGCGATCGGCGGCGGGAATTCCCGGTCCTTGATCCTCTACCCAAAAGCGCACGCGCGCGCCGCCGGTCGCCGGCGCCGCCGAGCTGCCGACGGAGATCGTCTGTCCCGCCGGTCCGTACTTGGCCGCGTTGTCGAGCAGGTTGAGCAGAATCTGACGCAGGGCATCACGGTCGGCGGTCACCGTCAAACCGGCGATGGCCGACGCGCGCACCGTCATGCGTCGCGACCGCGCGAGTGGCGCGAACATCTCCACGGCGTCGCGAATCTCCGCCTCGAGATCGAGCGATGCCGGCGTAATCCGATTCGTGCCCTTCTCGGCCCGAGAGAAGTTGAGCACATTCTCAACGAGGTACGTGAGGCGCCGCGCCTCCTGGTCGATGATTCCCGCCGATCGCGCCCGCTCCTCGTCAGTGCGGAGCTTGCCAAGATGCAGCAGCTCGGCGAACCAACGGATTTGCGCCAGCGGCGTGCGGAGCTCGTGCGAAACCCCCGAGACAAACTCGGTGCGCAGGCGCGCCAATTCTTGCTGGCGATGCAGCTGGATGAGCGCCACGCCGAGGAGTCCCGCCGTCAAAACGAACACGCCGGCGAGCAACGGCAGCCGCGACCGCGGCAGACCGCCGACGACGAGCTGCGAGGCCAGCTCCGGCCGGAGACCGACATGCATAACGAGCTGCCCAAAGTTCGCCTCGAGCGTATCGGCGGCACTGTGCGCCGACGGGAAATATCCCGGTGACCTATAAATCTCCCGTCCGTCCAACGTCGTCACGGAGATGGCGAGAATCGAATCGGGGGCCGTCTCGCGCAGCAGGGACGGCGGCAGGAGTGCGTTGCGCCGGTGGATCAGGCTCAACGTGGGGCCAAGGTAGGTGCGAGGATCCGTTGCGTAGCCGTAGATGACCACCGGCCGGCCGGCGCTGGGCTCGCGCACGACGACGAAGACCAGCAACTGCGGGACGGACGAATCCACGGCCACGCGCGCGCGTGCCGGGTCCGCGAAGACCATCGCGTACGAGTCGTTCGTCAATACAACCGCCAGCGGCCGCAGCGCGCCGAACCGTGCGTCGGGCGACCCAAAGGTCTGCGGGCGACCGGTCATGGGCGGCAGTGCCTTCGCGTAGGCAACGATCGTATCGCGCGCCCAGGCGATTTCCGCATCGGGAAGGTCGTTCGCCGTCGTCCGGAACGTCCCGTCAGACCAGTCGTAGCGGAAGAAATACTTCACGCCGCCGAGGCAGCGGCACCACGGCTCCGTTATCGCCCGTGCGTCAGCTTCGGCTTGCTCGGGAGACGCCACCGTTTCAGCCAAGCGCCGCGGATCGACACGCGACGCCTGTGCGCTGAGTGACAAGATGATCGGCGAGAGCACGCTGCTCTTCGTCTGCTGCGTGAGCTGCCAGTCAGCGAAAGATGCGTAATCGTTCAACGTTGCTTCGGCGATGCGCTGATGCGATCGCACGGCGTCCTGTGCCTGAAATACCAGGACGCCGACAAGAACGAGCGCCAGGGCGAGAAGAAGGACGGTGCCGAACGAGCGAGGGGCGCGCATGCCGGACCTAAGGAAATGTCGGGCCGTGCCCTTGGAAAGCCCACGTGGTCGCCATTACCCATTCCTTACAGTCAACTCGCCAATTCATGCCTTCGTTCGTTCGCGGAATCTTCGCCGGCGCCCTGCACGACACCCTGCTCTTCCCCTATCCGCCGCTTTTAGAGCGCCGCGATCCCGCGGAAGCACGCGTCATTCGACGGCTCATCGACGATTTACGCGCCATGCAGCACGATGGCCTCATCGATTCCGCGCGCTTCGACGAAGAGGAGACGATCGGTGAGGATGTCATACGCGCGCTCGCGCGCACCGGCTTTCTCGGCCTCACGATTCCGAAGGAGTACGGAGGCCTTGGACTGTCGAATACCGGCTATGCGCGCATCTTCGGCGAGCTTTCGCGCATTGACGCATCCGTGACCGTCCTGATCGGCGTCCACTGCGGGCTTGGGGCCAGGGCCATCGTGCTCTTTGGCAACGTCGATCAGAAAGCGCGCTACCTGCCGATGCTCGCACGTGGCGAAACGCTCGCTGCCTACGCGCTCACCGAACCGGAGACCGGCTCCGACGCTCAGCACATCACGACAACCGCGCGTCTTAGTGCCGACGGTTCACACTGGACTCTCGACGGACGCAAGCTGTGGATCGGCAATGGGCATCGCGCCGGCGTCATCGCTACGTTCGCACAGACCGACGTCGAGCGCGGTGGCAAGAGGGTCCAACGGCCAACCGCGTTCATCATTCGGCCGGACATGCCGGGCTTTCATGTCGAGGGTATCATCCGCAAGCTGGGGATTCGCGGGTCGACCCAAGCCGAGCTTTCTTATCGACAGCTCGAGGTACCAACCGATCACGTGCTCGGTGTCGTCGGCAAGGGCTTCGGCGTCGCCGTCCATGTACTCAACGGTGGACGGCTCACTCTCGCCGCCGGCTGCACCGGGGGTACCAAACAAATCGCCGTCGAGATGGCCGCGTTCGCCGAACAGCGCGTGCAGTTCGGCCATCCGATCGCGGATTTCGAGATCACGCAACGCAAGCTCGCCGCCGCTGCGTCCGACATCTACGCTGCCGACGCGATGCTTGGCATTCTCTCTGACCTCGCGGCATCACACGACGCGGATGACTGGGCGCTCGAGGCCGCGTGCTGCAAGGTGTTCGCGAGTGAGATGCTCTGGCGCTCCGCGGACGAGCTGGTCCAGGTCGCGGGCGGACGTGGGTACGTGAAGCCATATCCTTACGAGCGTTGGCTTCGCGATTCGCGCATCAATCGGATCTTCGAGGGCACGAACGAGATCCTGCGACTGTTCATCGCGCTCAACGGCATACAAGGTCCCGCTGAGCGACTGAAGGAGATCGGTTCCGCCCTTCGCAAGCCGGTCCGCAATCTCGGCCTCATTAGCGGATTCGCTGCGTCGCGATTGCGAAGCGCGCTCGGGGCGACGCCGACACTCGATATCGCGCTCGACGAGCGGCTCGCGACGCATAAGAAGTACTTCGAGAAGCACGTCGCGGAGCTGCGCACGGCTACCGAGC
>QHUV01000736.1 GCA_003222065.1 Gemmatimonadota bacterium
CAAGTGGTTGAACTCGTCCGTGAAGAATGCATGCTTCCAGTTCCGACTCGGTGTATAACCGAACGCGCGTGCCAGCGTCGATGCTTTCACGAGTGCTGGCAGCACGGCGAGGTTCGTCAGATATCCGGTCGCGAAGAGGAGGGCGGACTCCTTCCGTTTGACCGCGGCCAGCCGTGCCTCGAGTCGCTCGTACAATTCGAGATTGCCTCCCAGCAGCCGCGACTCGCAGTTGCCCACGCCATACCGGGCCAGCGCCGCGCACGCGCGCGCTTTGAGCCGAGGACTCGTCGCCAGGGCCAGGTAGTTGTTGGTGCTGAACGAGACCAATGTTCGGCCGTCGCTAACGAACCCGGGGTCCGGGAGCGTCTCCGGGATGAGGTCCTCGCGGTGGGTGTCACGCGACGCCATCCAGGCGCCGAGTTCCTTCAAATCATGCATAGGTGACAGATTTCTAATTCGAGTATCGGCGGGCGACGAGCACGGCGTTCATCCCGCCGAACGCGAACGAGTTCGACATGACGACCTCCGATTGCAGCTGGCGCGGCTCGTTAGGCACGTAATCCAGGTCGCACGCCGGATCCGGACATTCGAGATGCGCGGTCGGCGGAATCATCCGGTAGACGAGGGCCGCGGTGGCGGCGATCATCTCGAGCGCGCCCGTGGCACCCATCAGATGACCGTGGAGCGCTTTCGTCGACGATACGGCGACGCCCCGCGCGTCGTCGCCGAACACCTTCTTGATCGCATTCGTTTCGACAACGTCACCCACGGCCGTCGCGGTGCCGTGCGCGTTGATGTAACCAATCTCGCCAGGTGCAACCTTCGCCTCGGCGAGCGCGGCACACATCGCTCGCGCCTGTCCGTCCGCGTCGGGTTTGGAGATGTGGCTCGCGTCGGCGGCATTGCCATACCCGACGAGCTCCGCGTAGATGCGCGCGCCTCGGCGTTCCGCGCGCTCCGCGCTCTCGAGCACGAGCGCCGCCGCGCCTTCACCGAGCACGATGCCGCGGCGGTTCGCCGAGAACGGTTTGCAACTCCGCGCCGGATCGATCGGATCGGCGTGCGCGAGCGCTTGCATCGCATCCCACGCGCGCAGGTTGCCGTGCGTGATGAGCGCCTCCGAGCCGCCGGCGACGATGACGTCGGCGTATCCAGCCTTGATCGCGCGGTACGCTTCGCCGATGCTCGCGGCCGATGACGAACATGCCGTCGACACGTTGAGCACCGGTCCGCGAAGCCCATTCGCGATCGAGATATTGCCGGCGGCGGCGTTGTTCATGCCAAGCACGACGCTGCTCGGCCGCACGCGACCGCCACCGACGTACAGCAGGCGGTATGACTCCTCGATCGTCGAGGCGCCGCCGAGTCCCGTGCCCCAGTACACCCCCGCGAGCCGGGACTCCTCAGCGCTCAGATCCAGCGATGCATCGCGAAGGGCATGTCGAACGGCGGCGAGGGCGAACTGTGTGGCGCGGTCGAACTGCGCCGCTTGCGTTGTTTGCTTGGCGATGATCAAGCCATCGATCGCATTCGACAGTTCAGCCAAGGTCTTCACGTTCGCGACTGCCTCCTGCGGAATGGGAAACTCGAAGTGGTCCTCGAGCTCGAAGAGGAATTCGAGGAACCCGAGCGAGTCGATCCCGAGTTGATCGACAGGGGCGTTCTCGTCTATCGCCTGCGCATCGCCACCAAACTGCTTGGCGGCGAGTTCTTTGACCCTAGCCAGTGTATCCATGGGCGGTGGCGCGGTACTCGCGGTGTAGCATTCAGAAAGCTTTCAGGGCATCGAGGGGGCACCGCGTATCATAGTCCACAGCGCATAACCATCAGCACCGACGACGACACTAACTTCTCTTAATGTCCTGCGAATGAAGTCTCGTCTCGCGTACGCGCTGGCATTCGGTACGCTCGCTTTACCGTTAGGTCTCGCGGCGCGCGGGCAGGGCACGCCGGTTGGCTTTTGGAACACGATCAGCGACGCGGACGGCAAACCGACAGCCGTCGTCGAGATCCGGGAGATAAACGGCGAGCTCTCGGGCGTAGTACGGGAACTGCTCGTGGCGGCAGACCCCGCGGATAGCGTTTGTGGGAAATGCAGCGGCGATCGCAAGGGACAGCGCATCGTCGGCATGGAGATCGTGCGCCACATGCGGCCTGATGGCAATCAGTGGAGTGGCGGCGAGATTCTCGATCCGGAGAATGGCAAGACCTACCGCGCGACCATGAAGCTCATCGATGGAGGACAGAGGCTGGTTGTTCGCGGCTACATCGGATTGCCCCTCTTCGGCCGGTCGCAGACCTGGCTTCGGCGCACCGTCCACGACTGAAATCATCCGCCGACGCGGCTGCTGGGCTCCGCGGACTCGCCGCGCGCCGCGATCGATTGCCTAACGTCGAACGACGGTACCGCGCCAAGCTCCCCGAAGTGTGCGAGCCGGATCCGACCTGAATGCAGCCGCTGGAGCACAGCTGGCGCGGTGAGGCCTCGCAGCTCCACCTCGCGT
>QHUV01000245.1 GCA_003222065.1 Gemmatimonadota bacterium
TCATCCATACGTGGATCGAAACACAGAACGAGGGTTGGGTACGCCATGCACTCGAAGAGATGGGCGTGCCGTTCACGTACATGTCGACGCAGCGCCTGAAGGAGCCGGGCCTGCTCGATCGGTTCGATGTGGTGCTCTTTCCACACGTCAGCGGCGCCGCGACGGCAATTGTGAACGGCCGACCGATGGTGGGTCCAGCGGTGCCGTGGAAGAGCAGCGCACTCACGCCGAGCTTGGGCAAAATCGATTCGACCGAAGACATCCGGCCTGAGCTCGGGCTCGATGGTCTGGCGGCGCTTCGACGCTTCGTCGAACGAGGAGGCCTGCTGCTAGTAGAGGGGAACACCAGCCGCCTGCCAATAGACTTTGGCTTCACGCCGACGGTGAGCGTGGTGGCGACACCACGCCTCCTTGCCCGCGGCGCCGTGTTCCGCGCCGAAGCCGTAACGGGCTCGAGTCCGATTCTATACGGCTACGAGCGTGGCGTGATCCCCGTGTACTTCAACACCGCCCCGCTATTCTCGGTGACGACCGGTCGAGGTGGCGGCGAGGGCGGCGGCAGCGACGAGGAGCGTAGCTTGTCGGTCGCGCAGAACCGGCCGGATCCCTCGATCGCACGACAGACCGCGGCGCAACGCGCGCGCGTTGTTCTGCGCTTCGATCCGAATGTCGACTCGCTACTCGTGTCGGGTCTCCTGGACAATGGCAGTGAGATGAGCGGACGGGCCGCTGTCGTCGACGCCCCACTTGGTCAAGGGCACGTCGTCCTGTTCGGTATTCGCCCGATGTGGCGATATGAGACCCAAGGCAGTTACGCCATGGTGCTCAACGCCCTGGCGAACTGGAACGCACTGGACATCAACGAGCGGCCGCCGCGCGTTGCCACGGACGGCGCGCAGTGACGTGACTAGCTTTCCTGAACACATTCGCCCGGATGATTAGACAATGATCACGATCGAGTACTGCACGGTCTGAAACTACGAGCCGCGTGCCGTCGGTCTGGCGGCGGAAATTCGCAGCGCACTCCCGAATGAGGAGGTGAAGCTCATTCCTTCACGCGGTGGACGCTTTGAAGTGCTTCGCGACGGTGTGCCGGTCTTCGAGAAGTCCAAGATTCATCGACACGCGCAGCCGGGCGAGGTGCTCAAGCTCCTGGGAGCGAGCCAATAACGGGGTTGGGCGTGGATGAGGGAGCTGAGTTACGTAGATGCGTTCAGCTCGTTCTCCTATCGTCCAAGCAGATCGGACCGTATCGTCCGTGTGATTGACACGCGACGAGTCCGGGCGAAGTGACAGCGGATTCCAGCGTCACGGACAGTCGCTCGGAACTTGGGAACAGGTCCAAAAGTCAAGGTTATGACTTGCAAGAGCTTACACGCTTAGCCGCTCGCCGCGTTGATGGCATCGGCCGTGCTCGAGTGAGGGTGGGCACCGGAGGTCGGTGCCCATGGGAGGAGAGATGAAGCAACTCACGATGACTCTGGCATTCCTTGTCGCTGCGGCGTTCGCGCCGCTGCATTCGTCCCGCGCGCAAGCGCGCGGCGACAAGGGAAAGCCTCCTACTATACCGCAGGAGAGCCGGCCGCCAGCTGGCATGTGTCGTATCTGGTTGGATGACGTGCCGGCTGGCCAACAGCCAGCGCCAACCGATTGCGCGACGGCAGTGAAGAACAAGCCGCAGAATGGTCGCGTGATTTTCGGCGACGACTATGCGAAGAAGGACGACAAGGGCGACAAGAAGAAGAGCCCTCCGCCCTTCGTGAAGAGCTTTACGCAGCCGCCGGCGGCGCCGCCGACACGAAGGCCATGACGCAGGTTTGAAGAAATATTCAGAGGCCCGCTCTCGATGAGCGGGCTTCTCATTTGGGCGCCAACCATGCAGCTTCCGCCCTCGTGACGCGCTCGATTCGAGATCGCTATGGGTTACCCCCCAACCGCGACGCTTTCGTTCAATCGGAGCCCGCCTCGGGCCGCGTCATCGTCATCGCGCCGACACGCGCGGCCTGCGAGACGATCGAGCTTGCGATGGGTCTGCGCATTGAGACCTTTCTCGAAAGGCAATACGGCGCGCGTGTTCGTGAGCTCGCGGGCGGACGCCGAGGCTTCGGCATCATCGCCGGCACGGGCACCGGAAAGACGCTCGCCATCCGACCCATCGCCGAAGAAATCCTCAAGTCCGAATTGCGCGTCGGCGTGGTGAACCGCGAACGCGAGGCGACTCCGGACACGCCAACGTGGAACGTCATCATCGTGACGACCGGCATCGCCCGCCGCTGGTTCGAGGACGGTGATATCCTCGCGACGGACACGTTGGTGGTCGACGAGATTCACCAGACCTCGGCGGAGCTCGAGCTGTGTCTTGCGCTGGGGAAACGAGTTGGTTGCCGGTTTATCTGGCTGTCCGCCACCGTCGATCCAACGTTCTATCGGCGCTACCTCGACTCGGCGGACGTTCTCGAGGTCGTGGATTTCGACGCCGCCAAGGCCGCGGCGGTGCGCGTCATCGACAAAGAGCCGTTGGAGTTTCTCGACGACAAGTTCCTGCAGCAAGTCGTTAGGCAACGGCGCGGGATCGCGATGTTCGTGCCGACCCGTCGCGGTGTAGAAGCGGCGGCGGAGCATGTACAGATCAGCGCGCCGCGGGTCAATGCCGCCTATTACCACGGCGGCGAACCGATTCGCATCATCAGACCTTTTCTGGAAGGCGGCGAGCGGAAGCCTTTTTTTCTCGCGATGACGGCGGCGGGGCAGAGCGCGCTGAACGTGCGCGGGCTCGATACCGTCGTGATCGACGACGTTCGCTTCTACAACGAAGTGGATCGCGGGCGCAACGTGCTGACGCAAGAGCACCTCGGCGCAAACGAGATCCTGCAGATGGCGGGACGTGTCCATGGCCGGGTCGAGGGTGGACGCGTGTTCATCCTGTCCGATCGCGACATTCAGTTCAATCAACTGCGCCCGACGGCGCCGGAGTTTCAGCTCGCCGGCGACTCGGAGCGAGTGGCGATCACGTGCGCGGCGTTAGGCGTCCGCGCCGACGAGCTGGAGCTGCCCGTCGCGCTCGACAAGGTCTCCTATCGTAAGGCGCTCGCGCTTCTGGAGCGACGCGGCATCGTCGAGCGCGGCCGGTTGACGACGTACGGGCGCAAGGTCGAAGCGATGCCGGTTGAACGGCCGTGGGCGGAGTTACTCGTTCTGGCCGACGACGACTTGCTGCCGTTTCTCGCGGTGATGAGCGCGATCGAGTCGCTCCACCGAATGACGCGCGAGGAGCGCGACCTGGATGGACTGATCGTTCCGGGCAGCGATCACCTAACGGCGTACAATTTGTACGCCGAAGCATTCGGCAGTGCCGGCTACCTCGGCGAAGTTTACGAACTGCCGCGACACCTCTTCGACGAACACGAGATCGACGCGTGGGCAACGCGGCGTGGTGTCCTGGTGAAGGCGGTCGAGGACGCGGCGCTGGGAATGGCCAGTGTGTACCGGGCCGTCGGCCTCCCTCTCCCGGGCACGATGTCGAACGCCGGTGACGCGGAGCTGCGTGCCTTCCAGCGACTGCTCGCCGAGTACATGCCCTTCGATCTCGTCATCGACGAGGAGACCGCCGCTGGCGAAGAGGCCCGCGTCTCGAAGACGAGCGTCTGTGGCAGCTGGGGCGCGATCGGGGGCGAGATTCGCTACTTCGCCGACAAGCTCGGCATTCCCCGGGCCTCGATCGAGGGCACCCAAGTCCCCATGGATCTCGTCCGTCGTTATGCGCGTCAAGGCGAGACGGAACTGGTGTTCGACGCAGAGCGAAAGCGAGCCCCGTTAGTGCTCCGGCGGCGCGTCGAGTACTTCGGCTTCGATCTGGGGTACGAGGCGGAGCCCATCGAGGAATTTCCGCCGGAATTGCGAGCGACCGCGCGGCGACTTCTCGCGGAGGCGCTCGCTCGCGGCGACGCACGGCATGTGGCAGTGAAGATCAACCAGCCGCTTGTCGACGAGATTCGCGAGACGTGGCGCCGGTCGGGAGGCAAGACCGCGAAGCTGGGCGCCGCCGAGCTGGCTGGCTTGTACGAAGCACGACTCGCGGCCGTGAATTCACTCGCCGACTTGCGCCACACCAACCTCGACCTCACTGAAGAATTCAACGCCCTCGTACCCGCTGCGGCGCGCGCGGAGTACACCCGTCTGCCGGATCGGGTGCACGTTCGCGATCGCGAGGTCGACGTCCAGTATGACGTCGAGGAGCGTGCCGACGGATTGACCGCCGTCGCGCGACTACGATTACCGGAGAAGCTTGCCCGCACGTTGACGGAATCTGAGATACCCGAGTTGGATCGCCCGTTGCGGTTCGTCGTGACGCGCGGTGCGCGCGGTGCGGCGCGTGCCGCGACACTGGCGGCGCTGCAAGAGGAGCTCGAGCGACCGTTCACGGATGAGGAGC
>QHUV01000246.1 GCA_003222065.1 Gemmatimonadota bacterium
CGAAGGGGATCATCGGGAAGTAGACGACTTGTCCCGGCGAGCGGTCCAGACCGTGCGTCCGCACCGGACCGGTGACGGCCGCGATGCGATAGAATGGCGGCGTGCCATTGCAACACTTCACCCCGCGCCCAATCGCCTCCGCGTTAGGCCAGAACCGGTCCGCGAACGCGCCGCTCACGACGGCACTCGCGCCACCGAGATCGGTCTCCGCCCAGTCCGGCGCATGCCCATGCAGCGGAATTCGCAGCGCCGCGAAGTAGCCGGGTGTCACCTGCATCATCTGCACGCAATCGCCACGCTCGCCGGAGGGCCCAGGCACGTCGACAACCGCGCCGGTGCACAACTCCGAGCTTTCCAGCGGCAGCTCGCCGCCGAACCCCACGGATATCACGCCTGGCAGCGCACGCGCGCGCGCCGAGAGCTGCTCGAAGAATGCGCTCGCGAGCTGATGCGATCGATAGCGGGCGCTGGGCAGCGACACTGACATGGTCATCACGTTCTTCGCGTCGAAGCCAGGCTCGACACTACGAAGATTGCGCAGACTCCGCAGGAGCAGCCCCGCCGCGGTGAGCAGCACGAGGGCCAGCGCCATCTGCGACACGACGAGGACGTTTCGAGCGGCCAGCCGGCGGCGTGAGCCTGTCGCGCCACGGCCCCCTTCACGAAGCATCGCCAGGTCGACTGTCCCCCGGAGCGACGGCAGGAGTCCGAGCGCGATTCCCGCCGCCAGTGCGCACCCCACGGTAAAGGCGACACTCACCCCGGTCAGCTGTACCTCATCCAGGCGTGGAAGGTCGGAGGGCGCGAGCGCCACGAGGATGCGAAGCCCCGCCCATGCGACGGCCATTGCGCCTAACGCGGCACCTGCGACCAACGCGAGGCTCTCCGTGAGATAGTGCAGCGCGAGGTCACGCCCGCTCGCGCCGATGGCGCTGCGCACGGCCGCCTCCAGTCGCCGCGTCTCGATGCGGACCAAGAACAGGTTGGCGACGTTCGCCGCGGCAACGAGCAGGACCACGCTCACGGCGGCAAAGAGAATCCAGAGCGCCTTCGTCACCAGTGCACCGACGACGTCATCGCGCAGCGACTTGACGTGCGTGGTGAATCCGGTTCGCTGCATCATTTGCGGCGTGTAGACACGCGGGAATGCCTCCGGAAAGCGGCCCGTTAGCGCGGTCAACTCGCGCTGGGCGTCGGCGACATTGACGCCGGGCCGAAGGCGGCCAATCGCGTTGAAGATGTGATTACTGATCGCGGGAGTCGCCGGATTCATACCCTGCGGCAACCAGAGGTCCACTTTCAAGTCGGGAAGTTGTGCGTGTCGCGGCAGCACGCCAACCACAGTCACGGGGTAGCCCTCGAGGTCGATCTGTTTGCCGACGATGGCGGTATCGCCGCCGTACCGTCGTTCCCACAAGCCATGGCTCATCAGCGCGACGTCGAGCGTGTCCAGCGCCCTCACGTTGTCGTCGGGATTGAGAAGCCTCCCGCGCTCCGGCACGATGCCTAGAACGCCAAAGAGGCTCGCGCTCACATCCGCCACCGCCACACGCTCCGCCTGATGCGCGCCCCCGTCACCGGTGATCGTTCCCAACTCGGTGCGATAGACGCCGAGATCCTCGAGCACGTGACTCTGCTGCTTGAAGTAGAACATCTCGTGTCGCGCGACGCCCCAGACTGGGGACGCCTTGATCCCCGGCACCGGCGATGAGAGCGCGACGAGCCGGTCGCCGTGCGGATACGGCAGCGGCCGCAGCACGACGGCGTCGAGAATCGTGAAGATCGCCGTCGCCGCGCCGAGGCCTAACGCGAGCGTCAATACCGTCATCACCGTGAACGTCGGCGCGCGCGACAGGGCGCGAATGGCGTGCTTGACCTCACGCCCGAGGGAATCCCCGAGATCGGTGCGTTTCCGCATGCGTAGCATCTCCTCGTCGATGGCGCGCATGACGCGCCGATGTGCATCAACGTCGCCAAACCGGCGCCGTGCTTCGTCGGTCGCCGCGTCGCGCGACATGCCTAACGCAACGAGCTCCTCAATTCGCCCTTCGATGTGAAAGCGAACTTCGTCCTCGACGTCAGCCAGGAGACCGCGCCGTGAGAACGGCACGCGAAATACACGATGGAGCGCCGGGCGCTTCATTCGGACCGCAGCGCCACCAATGGATCGACGCGTGCCGCGCGTCGCGCGGGTACGTACGACGCCACGAGCGCGACACCGCCGAGCAGCAACACGCAGGCGGCGAGAGTGAGCGGATCGCGCGGTCCGATGCCGTACAGCAACGACGCGACGACGCGACCCACGCCGAGAAAGAGCACAGCGCCGCCGACGGCACCGATCCCGGCCAACGTCAACGCGCCGCGCAGAATCATACGGGTGATGTCCACTGGCTTCGCGCCAAGCGCCATGCGAATCCCGATTTCCTGCGTCCGTTGCGCCGTACTGTAGCTGATCACGCCGTAGATGCCGAGGAGCGACAGCGCGAGCGACAGTGCGGCAAAACCCAGCAGGACGTACATGACGAGCCGCCGCGGCGTGAGCGAGGCGTTGATCCGTTCGGGCATCGATTTGATGTCCACTACCGGCAGCTGTGCATCGATGTCCCGTACCGTGCTCCGCACGAGCGAGGCGACACGCTCGTCAGGCAGGCCGCTGCGCACGACGATCGTTGCCGTGCCAAGCCAGGGATTGTGTGGGA
Organism: Gemmatimonadota bacterium; assembly: GCA_003222065.1. GTDB lineage: Bacteria > Gemmatimonadota > Gemmatimonadetes > Gemmatimonadales > Gemmatimonadaceae > AG2. The sequence goes on from QHUV01000246.1 coordinate 2,700, forward strand.
AGAAGTGATAGATCATCGGATGCGGCGCTTGGCCGAGGTACCCCTGCGCCACCGTACCCGCGACGCCGATGATCGTCCCCCGATTGTTGTGCTGAATCGCCTTGCCGACCGGATCCTCGTTGCCAAAGAACGACTTGGCCAGGTACTCGTCGATGACGAAGGTCTCCGCGCCGCCCGCATCGCTCGCCGAAAATGTCCGTCCACGCAGAATCGGAATGCCCATCGCCCGGAAGTAGTCGCCCTCGATCACCTGCGTGTTGGCGTGACGCGCCGGCTCGTTAGGCTGCGGCGGCCGGCCGGGGAGGTCGAAGGGTGAGCTGTCCGTGCCGCCGTTGAATGGGAGATACGACACCAGCCCCGCGCTCTCGATGCCGGCGATCGCACGCAGTCGGTCGAGCAGGGCACCGTGAAACCCCATACGCGCCGCGTTGGACGAGTACCGCGCGCCGGATAGGGTCACCGTCATTGTCGTTACCTGCGCGGGACGGAATCCCGGGTCGATGTCGAGCACGCGCAACAGGCTGCGCACGGTGAGTGCCGAGGCGAGCAGCAACATCAGCGTGAGCGCGACCTGGACGACGACACTGGCTTGTAGCAGTCGATGACGGCCGAGCGTCATCGAGCTGCCGCGGGACGAATCCTTGAGCGCGTCCTGGAGATCGACTCGTGAGGCACGCCACGCCGGGAGAACGCCGAACAGCAACGCGGCAACGACGACGACGCCGCTCGTGAAAAGGAGGACCGCGCCATCGAGGTGCACGCCGGCGAGCAGCCGATACTGGGTGGCGTTCAGTCGCGTCACCAGACGGAGGATGACGACCCCGATGCCCGTGCCAACCAGTCCCCCGGCGATCGCGAGGACAATGCTCTCGACGAGAAGCCAGCGCACGATCGTCGCCCGCCCGGCGCCTAACGCCGCGCGCACGGCAATCTCCTTGGCGCGCCGTGCCGCGAGCACGAGTTGCAGACTGCCGACGTTCGCGCACGCGATCAGCAGCACGAGGACGACGGCGCCCATGAGGGCCAGCAGTACCGGCCGTAAATCGCCCGCGACGTAGGCGGTGAATGGCCGCGCGTGCAGCACGAAGCTCTTCGGATCGTAGCCTTCCTGGTACTGCTGTCGCCAGCGTCCCACCTCGAGCTGCAGCCCCTCCGAGAGACGCTGTGGCGTGACGTCATCTCGCCGGCGAGCAAGCATCGTCATGAACAGCGATTTGCGCGCGTCCGGCGTCAACCACCGCGGCTCGAGCTGGAACGGCAGATATAGCTGTACGCCACGAGGATATTGGAAGTCGGCAGGCAGCACGCCCGTGATCTCGTATTTGTAGCCATTCAGCTCGAGCGAGCGACCGACGGCGCGCGGATCGGCGCCGAGCACCTGTTGCCAGAAGCCGTAACTCGCAACGACCGAGGACACGGGGTCTGCCGAATCCTCCGCACGATAAAAGTGGCCAAGATATGGCCGCACGCCGAACAGACCGAAATAATTGCCCATCGTGCGCAACGTGGAGACACGCTGCGTCTCGCCCTGTCCCGTGAGGTTCGCGCTCCCGTGTGCGTGCGCCGCCGTGGCCACGAACAAATCCTTGCGCTTCGCGAGGTCGATGACCTCACCCGGGGACAATTCCGCGCCGAGCAGGTTGAGCGGAAGCAGGTCCTCGTCGATCACGACGAGCTGGTCCAACGCCGGCGTTGGCACCGGATGCATCAGCACCGCGTTCACCAGACTGAAGATCGCGGTGTTCGCACCGATACCGAGGGCGAGGGTGAGGATGACGATCGTCGTATACAGGGGGCGCCGTCCCATGCCGCGGAGTGCGTAGCGGACGTCGAAGACAACCGCCGCGCCCC
>QHUV01000247.1 GCA_003222065.1 Gemmatimonadota bacterium
GCTCCATTCCCAACTCCGAAACGACAACGAGGAGAATGAACGATGAATCGCATGATTGAACGTTTGCTGATCGCTGGCTTGCTCGTGCTCTCCGCCGCCTTCGCGGCCAAGGCGCAGAAAGCGCCGCGTGCACTCCAGATCAGCGCCGAGAACCTCAACGCACATACACCGCGGCACGCCGACTTGTCACGAGTCCTGCCCGGCGACACGGTGCGCTATCACCTGCTGTTCACGAACGTGTCGGCCGGCGCCGTGCATGGCATCGTGCTCGACAATCCGATTCCCGCTGGTTTGCGCTACGCGGCCGGATCGGCGAAGGCGGATCGCTCCGATGTCGCGATCCTCTACTCGATCGACGGCGGCAAGTCCTACTCGGCGGAGCCCATGATTGAGGCGGTCGTCGACGGCAAGCGCGAGCAACATGCCGCAGCGCCGGAACTGTACACGCACGTCCGCTGGGCTATTCGCGGCGACGTGCCGACGGGCGCGCAGGTCCGCGCGGAGTACGACGCGCAGGTCCCGGCAGTGATCGCCGCGCGTTCCTCGCTCACGAAGTGATCCTCACAACCACGACTAGGAGCCCACGATGATGTGGACACGTTTTTGGTCGGCGGGCCGCGCTCTGTTGATGATCGCGTCGCTGGCGTCGTTGATGACGCTCGCCACGGCATCTGCACTGCACGCGCAGTCGCCGACCCCGGAAGGCACGGTGATCACGAACACCGCTTCGGTGTCGTTCACCGACGCCAATGGCAACACGTATTCGGCCGTTACCGCGTCGGTGAGCGTGACGGTTGGCTTCGTGGCCGGCGTCGACGTTGCCGGCGCGGCGAGCGCGACACCCGCGTCGCCGAGCAGCGCCAACACGTTGACGTTCACGATTCAGAACATCGGTAACGGAACCGACAAGGCGCAGGTTGCCGAAGCGATATCCGTTGGCGGTGTGATCACGGTGACGAGCTACGTCTATAACGCCACGACGTACGCGACGCTCGCCGCACTGAACACCGCACTCTCCGGCGCGAACATCACGCAGGGGAGCACGATCACGGTGCAAGTGAAGTACGACGTCGCCGCGAACAAGGGTGGCGTCGCGACGAATTACACGCTCACCGGCACATCGGTGCGCGATAATGCTGTTACCGACAATCAAGTCACCACAATCACGCCGGCGCAAACCTATGCGGTCGCGGTGACGCCGGACGGCGGCCAGAACCTGCAGAAGCTGCCGAGCAACGGAACGAATTACACCTTCACGTTCACCGTCACCAACAACGGTAACGGGTCCGACAACTTCAACCTGCTTGCCTCGAATACCGGTTCGGCGATCACCGTCGTGTCGGTGAACGGAGTGGCAGGGACGTCGACGTCGGTGACGATCGCCGCCGCCGCGTCGCTGAACATCGACGTCGTATACTCGGTGGGGAACGTCGCCGCCGGCACGACGGACAACCTCAAGCTTCGCGCGACCTCGGTCGGTGACAACGCCAAGACCGACGACGGCACGGCGGACCTGACGGTCATCCGGCCGGCGATTACGGTCGGCAAGGCCGCCTATCGCGACAACCAGACGACGCTGCTCGGTCCGACGGACGTCGTGCTACCTAACGAGGCGATCCAGTACAAGATCTCGGTTACGAATGGCGGTGCCTCGGGCGCCGCGTCCGTGGCCATCGCCGACAATCTCCCTGCCGAGCTGACGTTTCTCTCGGCGACCGGTGATCTCGCCGGTTGGACAATTGGCAACGTCGGGAACAACGTGTCCGCGAGTCTGAGCGGCACGCTGGCCGCCGGCGCGACTCGGTTCATCTGGATCCGGGCTCGGGTGAAGTAAGCCGAGCACCGGCGCGCCATGATGCTCACCTCGACTCGCATCATCTGTTGGGGACGTAGACCCCAGTACAGCCTAACGGCTGGCTGGGTGCTCTACGCCTTCATAGGAGGGTTGTTGGCGACCCTCGTGTCGCCAACAACCCTGCGCGCGCAGACACCAGCAGGCACGCCAATCACCAGCATCACGGTTCTCACATTCGTTGGACAGAACGGACTCACCTATACCGCCGCCGACACGCTGACGCTGCTCGTCGGTCAGGCGGGTGGCGCAGACGTCATTCCTCCGCGCAGCGTCGTCACCGACCCGTCAACGACGGTGACCTTCGCGCATACGATTACGAACATTGGTAACGCAACGGATGGCCTGACGGTGAGCGCGACGTCGCGAGCCGGATGGGTGACTCGCGTCTACCGCGACGCCGACAACAGCGGCACGTTGACGGCCGGCGATCAGCTGCTGTCGTCGCCGATCACGCTCGCGATGGGCGCCACGGCGCCGATTCTCGTGCAGGAGGACGTTCCGGCTGCTGCGCTTCGCGGAAGCACTGACAGCGTCGACGTTCGCGTCGCCAGCACCTTCGATCCAACCGCGACCGATCTCGTTGTCGACGCGACGGCGATTCGCGCCGCGGGCATCCGCGTCGATCTCGGGAAGTCGGTCAATCAAGCGACGACGACGGTCGGCGATGTCGTGACATACACGGTTACATACTCCGCGGTGGGCGCGGGGACGGCGACATCCCTCGTCATCACCGACGTGATCCCGGCCGGAACGACGTATGTGCCCGGCACGATGCGCGTCAAGGGCGCCTCGGTAACCGACGCCCTCGACGTCGACGCCGGCACTTTCGACGGCCCGAACAACAACGTCGTCTTTCGTCTTGGCGACGTCCCGGCGGGACAGAACGGGAACGTCACTTTTCAGGCGCGCGTCAACAACGTGCCGGCGCAGTACGTCATCACCAACGTCGCAAAGGCGGCGTACGGCACGCCGATCGGCGCCGACAGTAGTGCCTCGCCACAGGTGCAAACGACATCGCTCCTGCCTCAGGTCGCACTCCAGAAACAACTCATCGGGCCGGCGTCCGCGTTTATCGGCCAACTCGTGCAGTATCGCATTCGCTACACGAACGCCGCGCCTAACGTCTCGGCGCGGTCGGTGGTTGTTGTCGATACGCTCGGCGCCGGACTGGCCTTTGTCTCATCGGTGCCAGCCGCGACGGTGAACGGCTCCGTCCTGACGTGGACGATGGGCGACCAGTCGCCGAGCTCGACGACGGACATCATGCTCACGGTGCGCGTCGCGCCGAGCGTCGTCGACACGGTCATAGTCGTCAACGGCGCCGCGCTATCGGCGACTAACGTCGGCGCGCAGTCAGCAGTCGCTGGCCCACTGCAGATGATTGGCACGGGCTCCTACTCGCTGGCGCTCGTCAAGCGTGCCGACGTCGTCGAGGCCGGGATGGGCGAAACGGTTCCATACACGCTCATCATCCAGAACACCGGCACGACGCCCGTTGGCACGTTACGCGTCCATGATCGCCTGCCGGCCGCCGGCCGTTATGCAACCAAGAGTGTGATCGGCGCCGATTCGGTCCGCCTCGCCGGTGGCGGCCGCGACCTAACGATCTTCGTGCCTGGTACGATCGCGCCTGGTGCGACGGCAACGATTCGTTATGCG